>NZ_DAOUCJ010000094.1 GCF_034432235.1 Thermoflexus sp.
CCCTCCCGCTCCTCCGGGCGCAACCTCTCCCACCGCTCCCGCGATACCCACGAAGCATCCGGGGAAAACAGCGAGCCGTCCGGAAGCCGAAAACCCGTCGAGGAATCAAACACCACCCCCCGGCGATGGGACCGGTTCCAGCGCTCCAGCTGGTAGAGCACCTCCGCGCTGCGCCGTCCGCTCTCTCCGCCCGTCGGGGTCACGATCAGCCTCCCGTCCGCGGTGCGCTCGAATTGATACCCCGGGTTCCGCTCCGACAGCTCCCGCAGCTCCTCATCCGTCACCCGATGCAGCAGGTCCAGCCGGATCCCCATCCGATCCTCCCATCCCGAAGACAGGCGCCCAACCTTCCTGGGCATGGATCTCTCCCTTCAGGGAGATTATAACGGATGAGCGTTTGGAAAGAGAACGAACGGTGAGCGCTGGGAAGAAGGCGTCTTGCCCCCGCATGGGCAGCGAACAGCAGGAACCCTGAGGCCAGCGGAAAAGCCCTGCCGCACCATCCAAATTGCCAGGGGAAAGGCTTCCTCGTAGTATGTAGTATAATGATTACACATCGCCGGTCGGAACGCCCCGTTATCTGGAGGGGACAGGCATGCCGGGGATCTATTCGCTCGGGATTCTGCCTTCGAACTGCAGGTGTCCGCCGCGGGGGTCAGAGGGGGGTTGATCCCACCGATCCCCGGACCGGCCGGCCTTTCCCCTTCCGACCCCCGCGTCCCTCCGCCTGCCGATCAGATCATCGATCTTTTCTCATCCCCCTTTATCCAGCAACCCAAAACTCCGTTTCCAGGAGGAGGTTCCCATGGGAGCGATACTGAACGGCCTGGATGTGGAACAGCTGCAGCAACTGTCGGCTCAGGTGGGAGCGGATCCGGAGGCCGCTCGCGCGCTCAATCGCTGGGCGGCGCGGGTGCGTTGGCTGGGCGGGTTCAAGGGACGCGCATATATTCGCAATCACTCCTTTGTGATCGACGAGCCTGCCGACCTGGTGGGTCAGGATGAGGCTCCCAACGCCGTAGAATATGTGCTGGGTGCCCTGGGAGCCTGCCTCACCGTGGGCTTCGTTCTGAATGCCACCAAACGAGGGATTCCCATCCGCAACCTGGAGATCGCCCTGGAGGGGGAGATCGACAACATCCTGACCTTTCTGGGCCTGAGCTCCGAAGGGCATCCCGGCTATCGGGAGATCGCGGTGAAGGCCTATGTGGACGCCGATGCGGATGAGGAGACCCTTCAATCCGTGTGGGAGGAGACCGTCCGGACCTCCCCGGTGGGCAACACCCTGGCCCGGTCGGTGAACCTGCGGCCGGAGCTCCGCCGGGCGGCGGCCGCCTGAATCCAGAGGTTCTTTCCCAGTCCCATCCAATGCTATCGGAGGCAACCGGCATGGCCACTGTGCTGAACGGTGTGGACGTGGAAACGCTACGGCAGCTGCTCGAAGAGGCCCGGACCCACCCCGAGGCCGTTCAGCCCCAGCGCTGGGCGCGCTTCCGCTGGGAGGAAGGACTGCGGGGTCGGGTTTACATCCGCAACCAGTCCTTCACGGTCGATGAGTCCGTAGACCGTTCGGGGCGGGAAGCCGGCCTGAGCGCCTTGGAATATGCCCTGGGCGCCCTGGGCGCCTGCCTGGGGCTGGGCTTCATCTTCCATGCCACCCGCCGCGGCATCGCCGTGAGGAACCTGGAGGTCGCCCTGGAAGGCCGGATTGACAACCTGCTCCGCTTCCTGGGATTCGAAGGGGAGGGACATCCCGGCTACCGGGAGGTGATCGTCAAGGCCTACGTGGATGCAGACGCTGACGAGGAAACCCTCCAGGCCCTGTGGGAAGAAACAGTTGCCACCTCGCCAGTCGGGAACACCTTTGCGCGTCCCGTTGCCCTGCGGACGGAGATCGCCACGGTCTCCGGATGGTGGTTCCGGTATTCGCCTGAATCGGAAGAAGGCCCTTCGGGATCCCGGGGCGGGATGCCTTGCTGAGGCGGAAAACCGGGGCCTTCGGGCCCCGATCAGCTATCCTGATCTGCTCGATGGAGGGAACGATGGCGCGCAACGGATTGCCTCTCTTTCCGGTGACCGTAGTGGGGAGCTGGCCACGGCCCCCGTGGCTGCTGGAAGCCCTGCGGAAGCGCCACGCGGGCCAGATCTCTTACAAAGAATTCCAGGAGATCGCGGATCGGGCCGTCCTGGAGGCCCTCCATGCCCAGATCGAGGCCGGCGTGGAGATCGTCAGCGACGGCGAGCAGCGCCGGGATAACTTCTATTCCTTCGTCGTCGAGAAGCTCGAAGGGGTCCGCATGATGAGCGTAGCCGAGATGTATGACTACGCGGAGGACAAGTCCTTCTTCGAGCAGATCCTCCGCCAGCTGGATGTGCCGGCCTACGCCATCAAGACCCCGGTGGCCGTGGATAAGATCCGCCCGAAGATGCCGCTGGCCCTGGACGAGCTGGAGTTCCTGCGCCGGCACACGGACCGGCCGGTCAAGATCCCGCTCCCGGGGCCTTACCTGCTCACCCGCACCATGTGGGTGCAGGGCCTCTCGGATCGGGTGTATCCCACCCGAGAGGACCTGGCTCAGGATGTGGTGGCGATCCTGCGGGAGGAGATCCTGCGCCTGCGGGACGCCGGGGCCGATTTCATCCAGCTGGACGAGCCGGTGCTGACCGAGGTGGTGTTCCAGCCGCCGGTCCACAGCCGCACTTTCATGTGCGCCTCCCTTTCAGCCGCGGCGGAGGATCCCCAGATGGAACTGGCCTGGGCCGCCCAGCTGATCAACCGTGTCGTCCTGGGCGTGGAAGGGGTCCGGATCGGCGTTCACATCTGTCGGGGGAACTGGACCACGCGGGAGGAGGCGCTGCTCACCGGGGATTACCGGCCGCTGCTGGGCACCCTGGAGGCCATGCGGGTGCAGCAATGGGTGCTGGAGTTCGCCACCCCGCGGGCCGGCGACCTGGAGGTTTTCCGGGAGTGCCGGCAGAAGCGCGAGCTGGGCTTAGGTGTCGTCAACCCGCGCACAGCGGAGGTGGAATCTCCCGAGTTCATCATCGCCCGGGTGAAGGCGGCCCTGAACTACTTCGAGCCCTCACAGATCTTCCTGAACCCGGATTGTGGCTTCGGGACCTTTGCGGAGCGCCCGGTGGCCACTCCGGAGGTGGCCTTCCGCAAGCTTCAGGCCATCCGCCAGGCGGCGGAACAACTCCGGCGGGAGTTCGGGGAGCATCCCTGATCCCGTGTCCCCATCCTCCGGCCCTATGCGATAATTGGGATGTGGGCGCGCCGGGCGCGCCCACATCCTTTTCTGAGGGAAAGGCAATGGCGCCACGACGTCCTCTATCGTTTCAGGAGATCATCCTCCGGCTGCAGGAATTCTGGGCGGAACACGGCTGCCTGATCTGGCAGCCCTATAGCGAGAAGGTGGGGGCTGGGACGATGAACCCGGCCACCGTGTTGCGGGTGCTGGGCCCCGAGCCCTGGCGCGTGGCCTACGTGGAGCCCTCCTATCGCCCTGCCGACGGCCGCTACGCCGAGAACCCGAACCGCATGCAGCTGCACCATCAATTCCAGGTGATCCTGAAGCCGGACCCCGGCAACCCGCAGGAGCTCTATCTGGAGAGCCTGCGCGCCCTGGGGATCGACTTCCGCCACCACGACATCCGGTTCGTGGAAGACAACTGGGAGTCCCCCGCCCTGGGGGCCTGGGGGTTGGGATGGGAGGTCTGGCTGGATGGCATGGAGATCACCCAGTTTACCTATTTTCAGCAGGCGGGAGGCCTGCCCCTGGATCCGGTGGCGGTGGAGATCACCTACGGCCTGGAGCGCATCGCGCTCTACCTCCAGGGCGTGTCCTCTGTTTGGGATCTGGACTGGGATGGAACGCACACCTACGGGGAGATCCTGAAGCCCTCGGAGATCGAGCACTGTGTTTATAACTTCGAGCTGGCCGACATTGAGCGGTTGCGCGAGCTGTATCAGCATTACGAGGCAGAGGCCCGCGCCTGCATCGCCCGCGGCCTGGTGATCCCGGCCCACGATTACGTCCTCCGCTGCTCCCACACGTTCAACCTGCTGGACGCCCGGGGGGCGATTGGGGTCACCGAGCGCGCCCGCTACTTCGCCCGCATGCGCGATCTGGCCCGCCAGGTCGCCTTGCTCTACCTGCAACAACGGGAGCGCCTGGGGTACCCCTTCCTGAGGAAAACGCCTCCGGCCCCCGCCCCGGCACCGACGCCGGCTCCGCCGACCGTGGAGACTGCGGAAGATCTCCTTCTGGAAATCGGAACCGAGGAGCTCCCCGCGCGGGATCTGGAAACGGCGCTGGCCCAGCTTTCCGAGAACGCCCCCGCGATGTTCGCGGAGGCGCGGCTGGAATACGAAGCCCTCGAAGTCCACGGCACGCCACGCCGCCTGGCGCTTTACGTTCATCGTCTTCAACCCCGCACACGGCCTGTGGAGACATGGGTGAAAGGCCCGCCCGCCCATGTGGCCTTCGATGCGGAAGGCCGACCCACCCCGGCGGCCCTCGGCTTCGCCCGCTCCCAGGGGGTCCCGGTGGAGGCCCTCGCTGTGCGGGAGCTCCCCGAAGGCCGTTATGTCGGCGTGGTCCGACGCACCGAGGGTCAGCCCACCCCGGCGGTCCTAACGGAACTGCTCCCCCGGCTGATCGCCAGCCTGAAGTTCGAGATGAGCATGCGCTGGAACGGGAGCGGGGTCGCTTTCTCCCGGCCCATCCGCTGGCTGGTCGCCCTCTACGGTCGTGAGGTGATCCCCTTCACCTACGCGGGGGTTTGCAGCGGCCGCGAAACCCGTGGCGCCCGTCCCCGGGGCTCGCCCACGATCCGCCTGGAGCAGGCCTCGGATTACTTCCCCGCCATGCGCCGGGCCCGCATCCTGATCTCTCCGGAGGAACGACGAGCGCGGATCCGAAGGGATCTGGAGCGGCTTGCGGCGGAGGTGGGGGGAACGGTGCCGGAGGACCCTGAGTTGCTGGCCGAGGTGGGGAATCTGGTGGAAACCCCCACCGTGCTGCGGGGGCGTTTCGATGAGGAGGCACTGCGACTGCCCGGGGAAGTGCTGATCACGGTGATGCGCAAACACCAGCGCTATTTCCCGATCCTGGGCCCGAATGGCCAGCTGCTGCCCTATTTCCTCGCTGTCCGCAACGGCGGCCGGCGCGGGCTGGATCGAGTGCGTCAGGGCAATGAGGCGGTGCTGCGGGCCCGCTTCGCCGACGCTGCTTATTTCTACGAGCACGACACCCGCCAGCCCCTGGAGGCTTTCCTCCCTCGCCTGGCCACCCTCACGTTCCAGGAGCAGCTCGGCTCCATGCTGGATAAAACGCGCCGCCTGGAGGCCCTCGCGCCTTCGATCGGGGCACTGCTGGGCCTGAATGAGGAAGAGATGCGCGTTCTGGCCCGGGCCGCCCATCTTTGCAAGGCCGATCTGGCCACCCAGATGGTGATCGAGTTCACAGAGCTGCAGGGGGTGATGGGGCGGGAATACGCCCGGCGGTGGGGGGAGCCGGAGGCGGTGGCGGTGGCGATCTTCGAGCACTACCTCCCCCGTTTCGCAGGGGATGCCCTGCCCCAGACCCGACCGGGGATCGCCCTGGGGATCACGGATCGCCTGGATTCCCTGGTCGGGCTGTTCGCGGTGGGGCTCGCCCCCTCCGGGTCCGCAGACCCTTACGGCCTGCGCCGGGCGGCCTCCGGCCTGATCCAGATCCTCACCGCCCACCGCCTGCGGTTCTCCCTTTCCAGGGCGATGACCACCGTGGCGGCCATCCAGCCGGTGCCCGTGAGCCCCGAAATCCTCGAGGAAGTTCGATCCTTTGTGATCGGCCGGCAGCGGGCCGCCCTTCAGGAAGCCGGGTATCGTTATGATGTGATCGAGGCGGTCCTGGCGGCTCGAGGGGATGATCCGGCATGGGCAGCGGAGACCACAGCCGGCCTGCAGCGGGCAGTGCAACGGTCCGACTGGACTCGCCTGCTCACGTCCTACAGCCGATGCGTGCGGATCCTGCGCAAGGCTGAAAGCGAGGGAAGCCGGCCCGCTTCGGAGGTGGATCCGGCCGCCTTCCGGGAAGAAGCCGAACGCGCCTTGTGGGAGGCCGTGCAAACCGCGCGAAGGCAGGTGCGACCGGATGGCCCGGTGGAGGATCTGATCGCCGCGCTGGAGAGTCTGGCTCCGGTGATCGATCGCTTCTTTGAGGACGTGCTGGTCATGCACGAGGAGGAAGCCATCCGCCGCCACCGCCTGGCTCTCCTCCAGGCAGTGGCCGATCTCACCACGGGGATCGCGGATCTCAGCCGGCTGGAGGGGTTTTAGCGCTCCGTCCCGCTTGTATCAGAAAACTCGAACCGCCCATCGGCGTGGCGACCATGGAAGCGATCCGGTCCGGCAGGAGCGGCTTTCGCGGCGACGGAAGCGTGGGGGCGAAAGCCCTCTTGCCATCCGCATGGGTTGCTTCCAGGGTCTGCAGGCGGATGCGGGAGCTCCGCCCGATCCCAGCTTCCCCGCTTAAACGGCAACTGAAACCGCAAGGATCTCCTTCACCTCGGGCGGAGGCTCCCGCTCGGTCCGCATAATGATCCCCAGTCCCAGGACGACCTCGCCGTCATACATCACGGCGGCCTGCCCCGGGGTGAGGCCCCGGATGGGCTCATCCAATACCACCCGCGCCTGACGATCCGGCATCGGGATGATCCACGCCGGGATCTCCCGTGCCCGATACCGGACCTTCACCGTGGCCCGGAAAGGTGCGGAGGGGAACTCCCCGCTCACAAAGTGGACCCCTTCCAGAAGACAGGATCGGCGGTCCAGCTCCTCGGCCGTCCCCACAATCACCGCGTTCTCAACCGGATCCAGGTCCACCACATACAGGGGAACCCCTGCGGCGATCCCCAGTCCCCGGCGTTGGCCAATCGTGTAGAAGGCCAGCCCCTGATGCTCTCCCAGGATCCGGCCCCGGGTGTCCTTGATCGGACCAGGCCGCAGGGCCTCCGGGGCATGCCGTCGCAGGAAAGCCCGATAATCCCCGTCCGCCAGGAAACAGAGATCCTGGCTCTCCGGCTTCTCCGCCACCGGGAGGCCGAAGCGCCGGGCCAGGGCCCGAACTTCCTCCTTGGTATAACCGCCCACCGGGAACATGGCATGGCGCAGCTCCCCCTGCCCCAGCACCGCCAGGACATAGGACTGGTCCTTGCGGGGGTCCACCCCGCGCAACAGCTGATAGCGGCCATTCACCGCACGGACTCGGGCGTAATGCCCGGTGGCGAGATACTCCGCCCCCAGGGCCAGCGCCCGCCGCAACAGCCAATCGAAGCGGACCAGCCGGTTGCAGCGCAGGCATGGGTTCGGCGTGCGCCCGGCCACGTATTCGGCGATGAAGAAATCCACCACCGTCTTCTTAAAGAAATCCGCGACGTTCAGAACATAAAAAGGAATGCCGAGGTGATCGGCCACCCGATAGGCCAGCTCCATATCCTCCAGGGTGCAGCAACGATTGGTCGAGGCGCCGGCTCCCTCGCCCTCGCCCCACAGGCGCAGCATGATCCCGATCACCTCATAGCCCTGCTCGACCAGCAGGGCGGCGGCGACGCTGCTATCCACGCCGCCGCTCATCGCCACCACCACACGCGTCATCCCGCTCCTTTCCACGCCGCCCACACTTCATCCGGCGTCGGCAGTTTCCGGCCACTGCTCGGATCGATCAATCGGAGCCACTCCCCCTCCGCCCGCAAATCGAGCCCCAACAGCTCGCTGCGCAGGGTAAGCGGCCCGCTCGAAAGCGGCCGGATGGGACGGTAACCCTCCTCCGTCCATCGGAAGCCCTGCAAGGGTGGATTCAGATACTCCCCAAAGGGATCGAAGAGAAAATACTCCTTCACCCCGAGGGCCTCGTAGAGGCCCTTCTTCGATCCGAGATCCTCCCAGCGGGTGGAGGCGGAGGTCAGCTCAATGACGACATCCGGCCCTTTCCCTTCTTCCCAGACCTTATAAACCCGCCGGGGCCGACGCGGAATCCCAAAGACCACAAAGAGATCCGGTGCCACAACCGCTCGGGGATTCCCCTCCACGTAATAAATCAACAGGTTGCCGCTAACCACCACGTTCGCGTCGTTCTCGAAAAAATGGCGCAGCATGAACAGCAGGTTAAACAGGTTATCGCGATGGATTTCGGTTTCCGCCACAGGCTGCCCATCCCCCTCCGGGTAGTGGATGTCCGTTATGGTTGTAAGAGGATATTCGGCACCCATCATGCCCTCCCTTTATCCCCGATGGCCGGGCCGGGCTTGCTCCGCCTCTCCCACCTCCACCGCCTGCATCTCCCGCAGCCGGGCGACGACCCGGGGGAGGACGTCCAGAACATAGTCGATGTCCTCATCGGTGCTGGACTTCCCCAGGGTGAGCCGGAGGGAGCCGATGGCCCAATCGTGGGGCAGGCCCATCGCCACCAGCACCTCGGAGGGCTCGGCCCGGCCGCTCGTGCAGGCCGATCCGGTGCTGGCGGCAACCCCCTCCACATCCAGGGCCAGCAGAAGCTCCTCCCCGTTAATCCCCCTGAAGATAAAGCTCGCGTGATGCGGCAGGCGCTCTGTGGGATGGCCTGTGAGGCGGGCGTCCGGCACCCGCTCCAGAATCCCCCGGATCAGCCGGTCCCGCAGCCGCCGGAGCCGGGCGTTCTCGCTCTCGCGGCTTTCCTGGGCCAGGCGCAGGGCCGTGGCCAGCCCGACGATCCCAGCCACGTTCACGGTCCCGGCCCGTCGACCTCGCTCATGCCCGCCGCCCGTGATCGTCGGAAGATAGGGCGTCCCCTGACGGATATAAAGGACCCCCACCCCTTTCGGCCCGTAAAACTTGTGAGCGGAGAGGGTCATCAAATCCACCCCCAGCCGGTTCACATTCAGATCCAGCATCCCGCCTGCCTGCACTGCATCCGTATGGAAAGGGATGCCTTTGGCGCGGGCGATCCGGGCGATCTCCGCGATGGGCTGGATCGTCCCCACCTCATTGTTGGCATACATCACGCTGATGAGCACCGTGTCCTTCCGGATCGCCCGGCCCACATCGTCGGGGTTCACCATGCCGTATTCATCCACAGGCAGGTAGGTGACCTCGAAGCCGAAGACTTCCTCCAGCTGACGGGCGGTGTTGAGCACCGCATGGTGCTCCACCGAGGAGACGATGAGGTGATTCCCCCGGCCCGCCCGACGCTGTGCGAGGGCCACCCCACGCAGGGCCAGATTGTCGCTTTCGGTCCCCGAGCCGGTGAACACGATCTCCATCGGATGACAGCCCAGGATGGCCGCCACGGTGCGGCGGCTCTCCTCCAGCGCCTTCGCCGCCGCCCGCCCGAAGCGATGGATGGAGGCGGAGTTCCCATAGATCTCCGTGAAATACGGCAGCATCGCCTCTACCACCCGCGGGTCCACCGGGGTGGTCGCCGAATGATCCATGTAAACCGTTCGCGCCGCCATAGCCCTCCCCTCCCGACCATGGCTTTTCCTTCATCCTCAGAACATCCGCCGTTCGGCTTCCATCCGGGTGACCGGATGGTCCTCCTCGAGGCCCAGTGGGCCACAGAGAGGTAAAAGAAAATCTTTTTCGGGCTGGAAATCTGCAGCACCGATTCGCAAAGGAGCAGCGCTCCTCATTCTAAATCTTTGAGGAAGAATCCCGCAAAACCTCATCGTGAAACGGGGAGGGCGAGGCCCCGTCGTTACCGGCGGCCGCGGGATGGCCGGGAGAGGGGGGTGTCTATGGCTGATCCTCGGGCGCGCTGAGCTTGCCCCCTGCCAGGGACGCGCGGGTGAGCTCGCTGAGGAACGCCAGAGAGCGAGGTCGGCGCTCCAGGATGGCCAGGAAGTGCCGGCCCACCAGCTCCCCGATCTCCTGGAGCGTCTGCGGGCTGAAAGGGGCATCCCGGAAGGCGGAGTAAGGGCTTCGGAGCGCGAAGCGCATCGCCTTGAGGGCCCGACGGCTCAGCGGACGGGCCGCCGGGAATCGCGGGGCGCATCGGGGGCAGAGGACGCCTCCCCGTGGGGGGTCGAAGCCGTAGGGCCCGCGTTCCTCCCGGAGGGGTTCCCCGCACCCCACACAGAATTCCACCTGGGGGCGGAACCCGGCGATCTCCAGGAGATGGAGCTCATAATAACGGACGATCCGCTGGAGCTCCTCTTCCATGTCCAGCCGATCCAGCGTGTCTGCCAGCAATCGATACAGCGCCCGGCTCTCCTCCCCCTCGGGAGCGAAGATCTCCGCCAGCTCCGCCGCATAATGGGCCATTGCGCTGCGGATCAGATCCTCACGCAGATGAGGGTGGGCGGCGATCACCTCCGCCTGGCTGATCACATCCAGCTCCCGTCCCCGGGCCAGGAGCAGGGACGTCCGCATGAACCGCTCCAGGTGTCCGGCTTTCCGGCTCCGGATCTTCCGCACGCCCTTGGCCAGCACCCGGAGCTTCCCAAACTCCGGCGTCAGCAGGGTGAGCAGACGATCCGCCTCCCCGAAATCTGATCCCCGGAGCACAATGGCCTCGGTTCGATAAAGGCGTTCCCGATCCATCGCTCACCCCTTCCCCTTCACATCCCAGGGAAGGGTCTTTATGGAGAAAGCCAAGCGATCCCCTGGCCACATCTCTGCATCCGCCCCCACGGGAATCGAGACCATTCCCTCACCCTTGCTTCCTACCCTGCTGAGGGGGTGGAGCGTTGCGATTCCGGGAGAGAGGCCGCCGGATCGGGAACGGGCGTCACCCGAACGGCCTGGGGCCCCTTCGGGGTGATCTCGACCTCGAACGTCACCGGCTGATTCGCCTCCAGGATCAGCCCGGGGCGAGCAATCCCGGTCCGATGGAAGAAGATCTCCGTGCCATCCTCACAGCGGATGAACCCGTAGCCCTTCTCCGGGTTGAACCACTTCACCCGGCCTTCATAGACCTGCCCAGGCTCCAGCTTCCGCTTCGGTTTGGCCGCCTCGGCGCGGCATCGGGGGCACATGGTCGGCTCGACCAGCGGCTGACCGGCCTCCACCATGCGCCGCTGTTCGGTAACAGTGAACACAAAGGGACGCCCGCATTTCTCACATGTCAGGAGCTTATCCGCAAAAGGCATGGGGCTCTCCTTTGGAGCTGAGGGAAATGATTTTCACGAACATTCCATCGCGAAGAAAGCTCACAGCTGAATGGAGAAGCCACTCATCGCGTGGGCGCGGGAGGCGGCTCGCCGGCACGCCATCGGAAAGTCCGCGCGGACGCGGGACCAGCGGGGATAAAGCGCACCGCTCCATCCTGCTCGACCACCCGACGCACGACCTGGACGGTCCAGCGGAAGGTGTGGAAGGCATGGTCCTCGCTGACCGCTGCTTGAAGCATGGTCGCTGGGACATGCCAGGCCGTCGATCGCGTGCGGAATTTTCCGATCTCTGCGCCATCCTCCCGGAACAACCGAACCTCATACCATTCCCCCACCTCCAGCTGCCCAATCGAGACCCACTGGAGCAGCACCGGCAGTCCCGATCCTTCGACCTGGGCCCCATCCGGTGGATATAGCAACGGCGGCGGCGGATAAGTAGGTTCCGGCGTGGGCGTCGGCGTTGGAGTCGGGCCCGGTGCCGGGGTGGGCGTGGCCAGCGGGATCACCAGGGTCTGGCCCGCCTGGATCCGCTCCGGGTTTGCGATCCCGTTCGCCGCCTGGATCGCCTGCAGGGAGACCCCATATTGCTGGGCGATCGCCAGCAGCGTCTCCCCCGGCTGAACCACATGAACGATTTTATCGGGTCGCGGCGTCGGAGAGGGAGTGACCCCGGGTGGTAAGGTCGGCGTCGCCAGGATCGGTGTGGGCGTGTAAACCGGAACCAGCAGCACCTGCCCGACTACAATGAGGTCCCCGGACAGGTTATTCAGCTGACGGATCGCATCCACCGGGACCCCGTAACGCATGGCGATATCCAAAAGGGTCTCCCCGGCCTGAACCTGGTGCTGGAGCGGAGGGATCGGCGTGGGGGTCCAGGTAGGGGTCGGCGTGAAGGTGGGAGTGAGCGTCCGAGTGGGCGTGGACGTCCAGGTCGACGTGGGTGTCGGGCGAGTCATCGCCGCCCGGGCCATCCGGAGGACCCACCAGCTTCCCCCTGCCAGGATCAGGAAGATCAGCGTGGCCCCCAGCAAGGCAGACCGCCAGGGAACAGGTGGCTCCGGCTCCGGCTCTGGGATTTCAGAAGGCCGTGTGAGATCAGCCCCGCAGCGCCAGCAGGTGCGGGACCGACGGGAGACCGGCATCCCGCACTGAGGGCACCGGCGGAAGGGACCAGCAGAACGGGTTTCCGTCATCGGGAGGAACCATCCAGGCCGAGAATCGGGGCGATTCCCTGCATGGCCTGCAACACCATGGCCACATGCTGATCCAGGGGAACGCCCAGCTCCGCTGCCCCGCGCTCGATATCGGCGCGATTCACCCCCGCGGCGAACCGTTTATCTTTCCATTTTTTAAATATCGAATCCACCGTCACACTGTAAAGGCTACGATCCGGCCGGACCAGGGCCACGGCGGTGATCAGCCCGGTGAGCTCATCGACGGCGAACAGCGCCTTATCCCGAAGGGTGATGCGGGGGACCCCGGTAACTTCCGTGGCATGGGAAAGGATCGATCGGATGATATCCTCCGGCCAGCCCCGCTCCCGGAGGATCCGGGCCCCCTGATTGGGGTGGCCATCCGGGGCTACCTGAGGATAGCGCTCATAGTCGAAATCGTGCAGCAGACCGACGATCCCCCATGATTCTTCATCCTCTCCGAAGTGGCGGGCATATGCCCGCATCGCCGCTTCCACCGCCAGCATATGACGGCGAAGGTTCTCGCTCCGGGTGAACTCGCAAACCAGCGCCCACGCATCCTCCCGGGTGGGCATTTCCTCCTACCTCCCTGAGTATTCCGCTTTGAATCCAGCTGCTCAGGTCCTGCTCATGAAATTCACCCCATCGAAGCGCGAGCCCGGATTCAGGGAACGCTATTCTGTATCGAAGCAAACAGAATGTCAAGAATCGTTTCCCCCGGGCTCTCCCCAGGCTGACCATGGAAGGTCAAATCTTCCGCTACAGCCTGTCGGATCCCTCTTCGCACACCTTCAGGGCTTCTCGGGAATCTTACTCATCCTGATTCCTGATAGAGGGTGGAGAGAGAAGGCGGGGGACACTCCCCGCAGCCCCCCAGCAGGGGGCAAAAGCCCCTGCATCCCCATGGATCACATTCCAGGGGATCTTGACACCGCCCCGAGCCCCCGATATACTTTAGAAATGAAGTGGGCCGTTAGCTCAACTGGCAGAGCAGGGGACTCTTAATCCCAAGGTTGCAGGTTCGAGTCCTGCACGGCCCACCTCCGCTCGCCCCGGGAGCGATGGCTCCGCGGGGCGATTTGTTTATCGGCGGTCCTCCATGACAGGCCCCGCGCGCCTTCCCGTTCCGTCATGATCTCTCCACCGGGCTCAAAGATAAGCCTGCCCTCATTGATCCCTCGAGAGGGAACGATCCTTCACCTGGATTCCTCCGCCAGTAAACGGGCGAGACGATCGGGCTCATCGGTGATGATCGCGGCCACGCCCAGATGGATCAGCCGGCGCATCTCCTCCACTTGGTTCGCCGTCCATGCGACCACGGCGTATCCATGCCGGCGACACCAGCGAACCGTTTCCTCGTCGATCATCCGAACATGCAGATGGCGCGCCTGGTGTGGGGCCAGGAACGCGAACCAGGCCCGGCGCAGGGGAAGAGGCAATTCAGGGCCTATAAGAAGGCCGCGGGGGATCTCCGGCGCCAGCCGCCAGGCCCACCGCAGGGCCAGGGGATTAAACGAGGAGAGCAACACCCTCCCGGCAAGCCCATATCGGCGCACCCGCTCCACCACAGCGCGAACCCACCTGACACTCCACGGGGTGAAGGCCTTTAACTCGATGTTGTAAAGAGCCCGATCCCCAAAAGCCTCGAAAACCTCATCCAGGGTGGGGATCCGCTCGCCGGCGAAGCGAGGGTCCTTCCATGCGCCCGCATCCAGCGCTTTCAGCTCCGCAACCGTCTTCTCCCATACCCGGCCGGAACCATCCGTGGTCCGGCGGAGGTCGGCATCGTGCAGGACCACCGGGATGCCGTCCCGGGAGAGGTGGACATCCAGCTCAAAGCCATCGGCTCCCAGCTCCAGGGCCAGACGGAAAGCCCTCAGGGTGTTCTCCGGAGCGATCCGGCTGGCCCCCCGGTGGGCGAGATTCAGTGGGCGATCGGATCGGAAGAAATCCATCGGAATCCTCCTCCCGGCGCCGAATCGGGACGCTCCCCACGGGGAGCTTCCAGGAGGGGAGATTCCGCCCCCTGGATCACACCGGCTGTTTTTAATTGTAGAGGATCGCCCGCCGGGGGACTGCATCGAATTCCCGACACGGGTTTGCGCTCCTGCAACAACCCGTCCAAAATGAAAACACCGGAAGGACCCAGGAGGAGGAGCCCATGATCCCCCCTTCCCGCCTGCGCTGGATTCGCATTTTCCTCGCCGGGCTGATCGGCTCTGCCGCAGGATGGATGGTGGCCACGGCGATGCTGCTGGCCTTTGCCGCCAGAGGGCCTCTCCCCGCAGGGGGTGAGATCCTGATCCCGACCACCTCGATCAGCGCGGCGCTCCTGGCCGCCTGGCTGGCCTGGGTTAACTGGGGCGAATCGTGAAGCAACGGCGGGGATCACCCGCTTCATCCGGAGAAACGACCGCCTATGGTGGAATTCACCTTTCATTTCCCTTCGGGCTTCCTCTGGGGGACCGCGACCTCCAGCCATCAGGTGGAGGGGGAGAACACGCTCAACGATTGGTGGCTCTGGGAGCAGGAGCCGGGCCGGATCCGGGAGGGACATCGCTCCGGCCGGGCCTGCGACTGGTGGCGCAATGCGGAAGCCGATTTCGATCGCGCGGCCGCCATGGGCCAGAACGCCCACCGGCTCTCCATCGAGTGGAGCCGGATTGAGCCCCGCGACGGGGTCTTTGATGATACCCCCCTCGATCGCTACCGGGCCATGCTTCAGGCCCTTCGGGATCGAGGGATCGAGCCGATGGTCACCCTGCACCATTTCACCAACCCCATCTGGCTGGCGGAGCAGGGAGGCTGGGAGAACCCCGCCGTCGTCGACCGCTTTGAGCGTTATGTGCGCCGGGCGGTGAGCGCCTTGAAGGACCTCTGTCGCCTCTGGTGCACGATCAACGAACCCAACGTCCTGGCCTACATGGGATGGAACGAGGGGAAATGGCCTCCAGGAAAGCGGGATTTTCAACTTTCCATCCAGGTGCTCCGCCATCTCATGCACGCCCATGCCCGGGCCTATCACGCTATCCACGAAATCCAGCCTGAGGCCCAGGTCGGGATCGCCCACCATATGGTGCTCTTCGAGCCGGCCCGCCCTTCCTCCCCTCTGGATCGCATGGTAACCCGCCTGCACGACCGCATGTTTAACCGCCTGGCCCTGGACGCCATAGTGGCCGGACGGGAACCGGGGATCTTCTCCTTCCGCACGATCGCTATGCTTCGAGGAACCTGCGATTTTATCGGGCTGAATTATTACACCCGACGCCTCTCCGCTTTCGATCGACACTCCCGAGCCACGCTATTCGGGCGCACCTTCCTGAACCCCCACGGCGAGCTCAGCGATGGAGAGTATGGAGAAGTCTTCCCGGAAGGCCTTTACCGCCTGCTCAAGCGGCTCGCCCGCTTCGGGAAGCCTATCTATATCACTGAGAACGGAATCCCGGATGCGGATGACGATCAGCGCCCCCGCTTCCTGGTGCGCCATCTCCACGCGATGTGGCGGGCGATCCAGCAGAACGTCCCGGTGAAGGGCTACTTCCACTGGACCCTGGTGGATAACTTCGAGTGGGCGGAGGGGTGGACGCTGCGCTTTGGCCTGATCGAGCTGGATCCGGAAACCCAGGCCCGTCGCCCGCGGCGCAGCGCCGATCTTTACGCAGAGGTCTGTCGGGCCAATGCGCTGAGCTCGGAGGTGATCGCCCGCTATACCCCCGAGCTCCTTTCGGAGATGTTCGGGCTCTCGTAGCCCCACTCACATCCACGCGGGGAGGGTGGGGAGCCGGGCGAGCCCCGCCCCCCACTCAGATGGGAAGGGCGGAGGACTGCGAATCCCCCCGTTTCCCATTCAGGGAGAAGCCGAGACGCTGCCGCAATCGGTCCCACCATGCCCGGCGGATGGCCTGCCGCCGGGCCTCACATTCGCGGAGCAGGCGCGCACGCTCCGCTTCGCGAAGGCGCTCCTCCTGCCAGATCCGGCTGAGCTCCCAGAGCAAGCCAGCGCTCCACATCGTCCATCACCTCCTTTCACAATGATGAGATGGTCGGAACGCAGAAGGGAGGACGCAGGAACCGGCCTGCCGCCGGGCTTTCAGCCGGGCGCTCTGTAGAGGGAATCATACAATGGGATCCGATCGGCGGACAGATGAACGCGCGCCCCATCTGCCCGCCATGGAGCGGGAACCCGAGCAGCGCTTAGGATGCCACTATATATTTTAACGATCCTGTAACCCGTGGGATTTCATCCAGGAAAGCGGAGGCTCGAGCCCGGAAAGGCGAGCTCGTCCCTCTTCTCGCAGCTCTCCGGGTCACGGAAAGAGAGGGAGGAACCATCCCAGCTCCCCGAACTGGAGCCGGGGATTAATTATAAAATTAAATACGAGGCGGTGGACCCCTGGAGGATCTTAGGGCGGGACTTGTCGCTTCGGCGCAGCCCCAAAAGAGATTTCCCCGCCGCAAGCGCTGTGTGAACATCAACGAGGCAAGAATCCCAAGCGACACATAGGAGGTGCGCCATGGCCCGAACCCATCTGTTCCCAGCGGATCGCGTCCACTATGTGTGGAATCACGCCCTTCCCCCCGCCATGGAGATCGACCCTGGAGACACGGTGATCTATGAGCTGCGGGATGTCACAGACAACCAGATCACCCCCGCCTCCACGGCGGAAGATCTCACTCGCCTGGATTGGAGCCGGGTTTACCCTCTGGCCGGCCCGCTCTACATCAAGGGAGCCCAACCGGGGGATGTGCTGGAGGTGGAGATTGTGGATCTCCATCCGAAAGGCTGGGGGTGGACCGGGATCATCCCCGGCTTCGGGCTCCTAACGGAGGAATTCGAACAGCCCTATCTCAAGATCTGGGATCTATCCCCTGGAGATCACACCTTTTTCCGTGAGGACATCCGCATCCCCCTGGATCCCTTCTGTGGCACGATGGGAGTGGCCCCGCGGGAACCCGGCGAGCACCCGGTGATGCCTCCTGGCCCCTTCGGTGGGAACATGGATATCCGACATCTCACAAAAGGCGCCCGCCTTTTCCTTCCTGTGCAGGTGGAGGGCGCTCTGTTCTCCGTTGGGGATGCCCACGCCGCCCAGGGGGACGGCGAGGTCTGTGTCACCGCCATCGAGGCCCCCATGTATGCAGTCCTCCGTTTCCAGCTTCATAAAGGGCGGTCGATCGAGGAACCCCAGTTCCTTTGCCCCAGGCCGCTGACCGCCAAATACGACGAGAAGGGTTATTATGCCACCACCGGCATCGCCCCTGATCTCATGGTGGCGGCGAAGAAGGCGGTCCGATCCATGATCGACCATATCGCGCACACTTATCGGATGAGCCGGGAGGACGCCTACATCCTGGCCAGCGTGGTGGTGGACCTGAAGATCAGCGAGGTGGTGGATAAGCCCAACTGGATTGTCACCGCCTACCTGCCCCTCAGCATCTTCCAGTGAGCGACGGTCAGGATGGACCATCAGGGGCTGGATCGAGCTGCCCGCGTGGGGATGGCATTGAAAAAACGGGGATGGCGGCTGGCGGTGGCCGAGTCATGCACCGGGGGCCTGCTCGGCCACCGCCTCACCAGCATCCCGGGCAGTTCCGCTTATTTCCTGGGGGGCGTGATCGCCTACCGAAATGAGAGCAAGGTTCGCATCCTGAATGTCCGGGAAGAGACGCTGGCTCGATTTGGGGCCATCAGCGCCGAGGCCGCCCGGGAGATGGCCGCGGGGGTCCGCCGGCTGTTCGGGGCCGACCTCGCCCTCGCCATCACCGGCGTCGCCGGCCCGGACCCCGAGGAGGG
This sequence comes from Thermoflexus sp., assembly GCF_034432235.1. Classification (NCBI taxonomy): domain Bacteria; kingdom Bacillati; phylum Chloroflexota; class Thermoflexia; order Thermoflexales; family Thermoflexaceae; genus Thermoflexus; species Thermoflexus sp. The sequence continues at coordinate 18,121 of NZ_DAOUCJ010000094.1, forward strand.
CAAGCCGGTGGGCGAGATACACATCGCTCTGGCTGGCCCGGAGGGGATCCAGACCTACCAGATCATGGGCGGGCCGGATCGCCAGGAGAACAAAGCCCTCGCGGTCGAAGCCGCGCTGGAGCTGCTGGAGGCCATGCTGGAGGGAAACCCCCCTCAACAGATCCCCTGAAATTCCATGCCCTATCCACAAGCCGTCAAAGCGCCATGGAGGATCAACGGTGATGTTTCGCTACGCGGTCATCGGCACCGGGATGCAGGGCACCGCAGCGGCCTACGACCTGGCCCGCTTCGGGGACGCGAAGGAAATCTGGCTCGCAGATCGCGATCCGGTCCGGGCGGAGGAAGCGGCTCAGCGCCTGAACCGCCTGCTCGGGCGATCCCTCGTCCGCCCGATCGCCCTCGATGCGCGCGATGAGAAGGCGGTGGTGGAATTCCTTCGCCCCATCGACGCCGCTATCAGCGCGGTTCCTTATCGGCTCAACCCGCTCGTGGCTCGCGCGGCGATCGAGGCTCGAACCTCTCTGTGCGACCTGGGCGGGCACACGCCGACGACCTGGGAGATCCTCACCCTGGATGAAGCGGCCCGCGGGGCGGGGATCTCCCTCATCCCGGATTGCGGGTTAATGCCCGGTCTGGGGAACACCCTGGCGGTTTACGCCATGCGCCGGATGGATGGGCCCCGGCATGTGCGGATCTGGTGCGGTGGCCTCCCCCAACGCCCTAGGGGACCCCTGGGGTATCGGTTGTTTTTCAACATCGCGGGCCTTACCGCAGAATACACCGGGAAGGCAGTCTTCCTCCGCCAGGGTCGTATCGTGGAAGTCGAGGCCCTCACCGAGCCTGAAACCCTCACCTTTCCCCCGCCGGTCGGCACCTGCGAGGCCTTCGTCACCTCGGGGGGGACCTCTACCTGCCCCTGGACCTTCCAGGGTGTCCTGGAGACCTATGAAGAGAAAACCGTCCGCTACCCCGGTCACCTGGAGCGGATCCGCTTGCTGGCCGAGCTGGGGTTCCTGGAAACCGACCCGATTGAAATCGACGGAATCCCGGTGATCCCCCGCGAGGTGTTCCATCGGCTGGTGGAGCCTCGCCTTCAGTTCCCGGAGGATCCGGCAGATGTGGTGGTGCTCCGGGTGACCTGTGAGGGAACTCACCAGGGTCAGACGATGGAGATCACGCTGGAACTGATGGACTTCTATGATCCGGAGACCGGCTTCACCGCGATGGAGCGGACCACCGGATGGCACGCGGCCATCGTGGCCGGGATGATGGCCCGTGGGGAAACCCCCAAAGGGGCGATCCCCCTTGAACGGGCGGTTGACCCGGAGCGCTTCGTGGCGGAATGGCTTCGCCGCGGCATTCCGATCCAGGAGACGGTGCGACGGCCGCTCCGGGCCGATCCTCCATAACCCATGGATGGGAGAGGTTCCCGTGCTTCCGTTCATCCATGCGGAACAGATCCGCCAGGCGCTGCCGATGCGCCGCGCGGTGGAAGCGATGCGCGAGGCGTTCATTGCCTTCAGCGAAGGGCGCGCCCATATCCCCCAGCGGATTCAGATCCCCATCCCCGAGCGCGATGGCATCACCCTGATCATGCCCGGCTACATCCCGCCCCGGGAACTGGGCCTGAAAGTGGTTTCGGTCTTCCCCCATAACCCGGAACGCGGCCTTCCTGCGATTTCCGCCCTGGTGCTGATGCTGGATCCGGAAACCGGAGCGCCGATGGCCCTGCTCGACGGGACCTTCCTCACGGCATGGCGCACGGGCGCCGCCTCGGGGCTGGCCACGGACCTGCTGGCCCGCCCGGATGCCACATCCCTGGCCCTCATCGGCGCGGGGGCCCAGGCCCGCACACAGCTTCTCGCGGTCTGCGCGGTTCGCCCGATCCATCGGATCCGGGTCTACAGCCGCACCCCCGAACGGGCCCGGAAATGGATCGAGGAGATGCGGGGACAGGAGGGGGTTCCCGAAGATATCACCCTCGCGCCCACCCCGGAGGCCGCCGTTGCGGAAGCGGATATCGTATGCACCGCCACCAATTCCTCCACTCCGGTCTTCGACGGCCGATCCCTGCGGCCGGGGACCCACATCAACGCCATCGGGTCCTTCACCCTGCAGATGCGGGAGCTGGATGAAGAGACGTTCCGCCGGGCTTCACGGGTAGTGGTGGATTCCCGGGTCGCGGCCCTGGTGGAGGCGGGCGAGGTCGTGTGGGCCATCCAGCAGGGGATCCTTCAGGAGCAGGATTTAATCGAACTGGGGGAAATCGCAGCCGGGCGTCGACCCGGACGCCGCAGCCCGGAGGAGATCACCCTGTTCAAATCGGTGGGGCTGGCCGTGCAGGACCTGGTGGCCGCTCGCTGGGTCCTTGAAGCCGTCCGCTGACCTCCATCTGGGAGCCTGGATGATCGGGCCGGCCCCCTCGTATAGCGGGAGATCGTTCATCCCCATCTTCTAGCGCGGCACGACAGGGGAGACCGGAACATGGAGATTCGGGGACGGGTCATGCTGGTGACAGGGGCAGGGCGACGGCTGGGCCAGGCGATCGCGCTGGGCCTGGCCCGGGCGGGCGCCCATGTGGCGGTTCATTTCCACACCGCCGCCGAAGAAGCCGCGGAGACCGTGCGCCGGATCCGGGAGATGGGTGTGGATGCGGAAGCTTTTCCCGCAGACCTGCGGGATCCCTCGCAGATCCCCGCCCTGATGGAGGCCGTGGTTCGCCGATTCGGACGGCTGGACGGGCTGGTGAACGCGGCGGCGGTGATGCGGGTGACACGGTGGCACGAGCTGACGCCAGAACAATGGGACGAGATCCTGGCCCTTAACCTGCGGGCGCCGATGTTCTGCGCCCAGGCTGCGGCGCGCCATATGGAAGAAGGCGGGATCGTCAACATTGCGGACGGCTCGGCCATGAAACCGTGGCCGGATTACCTGGCCCACACCGTTTCCAAATCCGGCCTGGTCGCCCTGACCCGGGCTCTGGCCCTCGCCCTGGCCCCCCGTATCCGGGTGAACGCGGTGATCCCGGGCCCGATCCTCAAGCCGGTGCACTGGGAGGAGGAACGCTGGGCCCGTCTCATCCGTCGGGTGCCCATGGGGCGCGCCGGCACGGCCGAGGAGGTCGTGCGCGCGGTGCGCTATCTGATCGAGGCGGATTACGTCACGGGGGCGATCCTGATCGTGGATGGCGGGCATCATCTGGTGTGATCCTGCGCACCCAACCCATGGCCGATCCGGGAAGATCAGCCTCAGTCCACAAAAACCTCTCAGGAAAGAGCGACAGCGCGCCCTGCTCTATGGAGCACGGAAGCGGTAACCTACCCGACGAACCGTTTCCAGATAACGGGGATGGGTAGGATCCTCCTCGAGGATACGGCGGAGCCAGCGGATATGAACATCCAGAGTGCGACTGCGGGAAGGGATCTCCGCTCCCCAAACCCAGCGGATGAGATCCCGTCGTGGGACCACATGGCCGGCCCGGCGCATCAGGATAGCCAGCAGACGACACTGCTTGGGGGTGAGGCAATAAACGGAATCTCCTCGTTGCAGAACCTGCCGAGCCGTGTTTAACCGGAACGGCCCGACCACAATCGTATCCTCCTCCTCTTCCAGACCATGGGTAAGCAAAGCCCGCACCCGATGCAGCAAACGCCGAGCCGAGAAGGGTGCCACCAGGATGCCATCGTCCCGACGATCCCAAAGAGGAGCGGATTCGCGATCTACAATCAGGAGGATCGGGATCCTCATCCGATGCTGGAGCTGCTGGTAGAGCTCCATCCCTCGAGAGGCGTTCAGGCGATCCATGATCACCATCGCGGGCACCTGCCCTTTTACTCCTCCCTGGGATCTTCGCGCCCGAAGGGCAGAGAACGCCGAGTCCACCGTCACGGCTTCCACACGGAAGCCATGGCGTCTTAGGATCTGAAGCAGATGAATATCCGGCGAAGGTCCGTCGAAAACCACCCAGAGAGAAGCATGCTCTTGATCGGATGTTCGAGCCATCCGGAAATTTCCCTCAAATCAGGGATGGGCACAGGGTTGCGCCGTGAATGCCCCCGCAGCCCGCTGAGGATCGAGCGGGATGCGGCGGGCACCTCCCCCAGCGGGCATCTTTGCGAAGACTCCATCCGTTGTCCCTTTTATCGCTCAAAGCTCAGCTTTGAGAAAACAGATCCCTCTCTATCGGCTCCCCCAGGCGGAAGGGAGGGATCGCCCGATGGAAGGTCTCCACGCCCCACAGGATGCGCCGGGCAAACGCCGGAAGGGGCAGCTGACGCATCCAGCCACCCCCCTGGCTCCGATGGCAGGCCGCCGCTCGTTCCTTCCGATCCAGCACCGACCGCACATCGATCCGGGTGGTCACCGGAAGCGCGGCCCGGATCGCCGCTTCCAGATCGATATCCCGATTGCGCCCGAGGCGGCGGAGATCCACCCCCAGGATCCGCAGAACAACCAGAAACGGCCGGAGCTGCCCGATGGGGAGCGTGGTGTAATATAGGCGCGCAGGACGATGGGGTTGGAGGCCTTGAGCCCGGTGTTCTGGGAACACTTCTGGATCGCCCGCGCGCTCGAAAGCCTCCCGCACGGCTCGATGCATATAGATGTGATCCGGGTGCCCGTATCCCCCATAAGGATCGAAGGTCAGCACCACATCGGGTCGAAGCTCCCGGATCAGCGCCACCAGGCGGCGGACAACTTCCTCAAAGGGAGCGCGGATGAAGGCCGCCGGATGATCCTGATCGGGGGAGCCGGGCATCCCCGAGTCCCGATACCCCAGGAGATGGAGGCCATGAAGGCCCAGCGCCTCCACGGCGCAACGCAGCTCCATCTCCCGTATGGTCCCCAGATCCGCTGTCGATTCCATCCCCGGCGCCAGGGAGCCGGCCTCCCCCCGTGTCGCGCAGATCAGGTGAACCGTGTAGCCCCGCGACACATACAGCGCCAAGGTGCCCCCCGGACCGAAGGCTTCATCATCGGGATGAGCGAAAGCCGCCAGCAGCGTTCCCCGGGTCATTGCGGCCATGACACGCGCTGCAGAATACGCTGCAGAACAGGAAAACTCTCCTGGATCTCCGCCAAACTGGGCATCTCGAGGATCAGCATAGGGCGATTCAGGCAGCGGACCAGCCGGCTGAGGACCGGTTCCATTGGGATCGCTCCGTGGGTGAGAGGAAGATGTCGATCCTGAACCCCAGTTGTGTTATGAAGATGCGCATAGATCAACACGGGCTCCAGCACGTTGATCCACGCTTGCAGCGGAACGCGGGAATATAAATAGGCGTGGCCGATATCCAGACACGCCCCGACGTAAAAGTGGTTCACCTTCTGGATGACCTCGACCTGAAGGAAAGGGTCGGGCTCCCACATGTTCTCCAGCGCGATCCGGATGCCCATCTCCTGGGCCTCCAAGGCCAGCGCGGCCCAGAAGCCTACCTGCCGTTCCAGCCATCGCGGGCGATAGGAGGATTCATCCACCAGCGGATTGTAATTCAGGTGAAAGTTCACCAACCATGCCCCCAGCTCGGCAGCGATCTCCAGTGACTGGCGATAGCGATCCATCGCCACCGCCGCGATTCGCGGATCCACGCTTCCGCTGAACAGATCCACAAAGGGGCCGTGCAGAGAGATGGGACCGGAAAACCCGGCCAGGGCCTGGCGATAGCGATGAAGCAACTCCCGCCATTCACCATCCAGGATCTCTGGCTGGGCGAATTCCTGAAGCTCCAGACCCAGACTGTGCACCTCTGCGAAATCGCGGAGGGCAGGCAGATCCTCCAGCTTGCCGCAACTGATCCCAATCATAAGCCCTGACCGGATCCACCTGGGGGGACCAGAGGGATGCCCCAACTTGTTACCGGACCTCTCTTCGAAGGGCAGAAGGAATGCCACCTTTCGTTCCCCAACAGAAGCCATATCTCCCGGATGCATCGTAAGGGGACGCCTGGCATCCCCTCCATCGCCCGGTCCTGGCTATTTTTAGTTTGTGAACATCCCTGAAGCATCCAGGAGACTTGAGGGCCGTGGAGGCCCTGCCAGGATCCATCCCGTCTTCCTACCCCTATTGAGGCGTGGCACCCCTGCACAAATTTCATTCTACTACGGGATATACGGGAAGACCGGATGGCCTCTCCATGGGATCTGGAGGGTCCTACGGAGGGGACGGTTTCGTAATTATACTATTCTACAAAGCGGCGCTGGTAAAACAGGAGATGGGTGCTTCCATAATCCCGGCGGTCTGCCCAACCCAGATGGTGAAGCGAAACTTCCGCGAATTCCCGGGGGTGGATCTGAACCACGATGATCCCTGAGGCGGTCAGCCAACCCGGTCGGGCATCCAGGAGCTCGAGCGTGCGACGCCACCATCCCCGATACTGGGGCGGGGCCACATAGATGAAATCAAAGGGCTCAATGGGCCCGGAGTGCAGGAAATCGAAGACATCCGCCCGAACCACCCGGGCCCGATCGACGAAGCCGGTCTGCCGCAGGTTCTCCCGAAGCACACGGATCGCCCGCGGGTCTTTCTCCACAAACACCGCCTCCGTCGCCCCCCGGCTCAGCGCTTCAATGCCCACGCTGCCGGTGCCTGCGAAAAGATCCAGCACGCGGGCCCCCACGATAGAAGGCCCCAGGATGTCGAAAAGGGCTGTCTTCACCCGATCCGTGATCGGACGGGTGCTCGAGCCCGGCAGACTCTTCAACCGGCGCCCCTTTGCGGAACCCGCGATCACCCGCATCAATGTCCCCAATCCCGCAGATATCGGAAATCAATCCCTACCGTTCGTGAAGTCAGCTTGGCGATGAGCGGCGTCCGCCGCTTGAACTGCGTGTCGCGGACCATGCGCCACAGGCGGCGGACGGTTTCTCCATCGAAGCCCAGGGCGATGACCTGATCCAGAGTCATCCGTTCCTCCACCAGCAGGTAGAGGATACGATCCGCTTCATCGTAGGTCACCCCCAGCTCCCCCTCGTCCGTCTGGCCCAACCACAGATCCGCCGTGGGCGGTTTGCGGATGATCTCCTCCGGCACTCCGACGGCACGAGCTAGCTGGCGGACCTGGTTCTTGTATAGATCGCCGAGAGGGGCCAGGGCGTAAGCCCCATCTCCGTAGAGCGTGAAATAGCCCAGCAGGATCTCCGTCTTGTTGCTGGTGCCCACCACCATCCCGCCCCAGGCCGCGGAGAGATCATACAGGACGATCATCCGCATGCGGGCCATGACATTGCCCCGGCGCCGGGCATCCATGTCCGGGAACCGCTCGAAGAGCGGCTCCACCATCGGCGTGATTTCCACCGTCTCGGAGGGCACCCCCAGCTGCTCGATGACCAGATGGGCATGGAGCAGGCTATCCGGAGAGGAAGTGCGATAGGGCATGCGCACCGCCAGGACGTTTTCGGGGCCCAGGGCCTCCGCCGCCAGAAAGCATGTGAGCGAAGAATCAACTCCGCCTGAGAGGCCGATCACCGCCCGCCTCATCCCGAATTTGCTGATCTCATCCCGGATGAAACGAACCAGCACGCCCCGCACCAGATCCGGATCGATCCGCATTCGAGCATCCACCCATTCCCGGATCCGCTGCGGATCCATCATCCCATCCCGTTCGATGATCCTCCAGGCCCTCATGCGCGCTCACTCTCCTATGATTTGAATAACGATCTCCCGTCGGCGGGGACGGATATCAAAATCGATCAGCACGATCTGCTGCCAGGTTCCAAGCAGAAGGCGATGATCCTGAAAGGGGATGGTGAGGGAGGGACCGATCAGCGAAGCCCGGAGATGGGAATGCCCGTTTTGATCCCCCCATCGAAGGTTGTGACGATATTCTCGTGAGGCGGGGATCGCCTCCTCAAGCCAGCGCTGCAGATCCTCCACTGCTCCGGACTCGAACTCCATGGTGGTTAGCCCGGCGGTGGACCCCGGGACGAAGACGGTCACGATGCCTGCCTTCAGGCCGGAGCGCGTCACCGCCTCCGCTACCGGTTCCGTCAGATCCACCACATCGTTGTTCCCCCGGGTTCGCACGGTCAGGCGCTCGGTGACCACCATCCCTTCGGCCCTCCTCCGATCACGAAGCGCTTTCCCCTGGCCCCATCCGTTCCATGCGCCCCAGAAGCCGCAGGCTCTCCAGGTCCTCTAGGTCCGCCGGGCGATACCGCTGGAATAACTCATAGACGGCCCGGAACTGCTCGGAGGTCGCCGGGCCCAGCATGCGGGCGATGTCCGCCAGATCCTGGAGCCGCCCTGCTTCAAATTTCATGAGAATTAAATAAGGCATGGGCATGATAGGGAGCCCGGCATCGTCTCGATTCCCCTGAGCTGCCTCCAGGGCCTCCCCGGCCCAGGGATCATGCAGCTCCAGCACATCGAGGCGCACCCCTTCCGGGGAAACCCAGGAAGATCCCGGGATCGCCAGCTCCCCTCCATACTGGAAGCCTGCCTCCCGCAAACGCCGGCGAACCTCCGACCCATCCTTCGCATGGACAGCGATATCGAAATCCTGCGTCGCCCGCTCCGGCATGTAATAACGGGCCGCCAGCGCACCCACTACCGCCCATGGGATCGGATCGAGGATCGATCGCAGATCGGGAAGACCGGACAAGGGCGACCTCCGGGCGAGGAACTCCCACCGGCTTCCAGCGCCTGGCCGGGCGCGCCGGAGCGCCATCTGGATCAGCGCCTTCCGCATCCAGACCCGAGGATCCATTCATCTCCTTATGGAATCTGAACCTGCATATTCAGGGGCACCATCTCGAACCAAGTGTTGCCCGGCTTCAGCGGGATCGGCTGGCCCTGCGCATCGACGAAGCGAAGCATATCTTCCCGCCGAAAGCGCTGCCACTGCCCCTCATACATTTGACCATCCCGAAAGATTCGAACCGGCCCGCTGCCCCAGATTTGAATCTCAATGGAATAGTTCCCCAGCCGATCCTCCAGGATGTCCGTGGTCTGGTGGTGGGCATAAACCACCACCACATTGAGGGCGGAGAGCTGACGTCCGGTGAGCGCATCCATATGAGGATGGCCTGCTGTCCAACGCAGCCATCGTCCGGAACCCCGATCGTATCGCCAGGTGACTGGCTCCACCCGATAAGGGATGATAAACGTGGAAACCGGTTGACCACCGACGGGAGGCTGTTCGGAAAAGCGCATCCCCCGCAGATCCTGCGGGGCGTTGATCCCCCGGCGGGTCGCTTCCTCCCAGAGCCGCCAGGTGCTGGTGAAGAGGGTATGCTCCACCGCAACTCCCTCCCGGTGTATGCGCCAGAAGATCGGCGCGCCCACGCCGAAGTCCGGGCTCAGCGCTCGTTCCAGAAAGTCCGAAGCGCGGATCCGCGCGTTGACCCCCGCGCTGGCGCCGGAATAGGCCAGAATCGCCTTGAACATCACCGGGAGCTCCAGATCGATCAGCCGGGCGCTGCGGACGGGGCCCACCGGCTCCGCATCCTGGCTCAGATAGATGGCGGTGAAACGGGTGACCCCGCCCTCCGCGTAATGCTCGAAGACCAGATCCGCCCGATCCACCCCCGATTGCGGACGGACCACCGGGGGATAATTCGAGATCTTGATCGCGAGGGGCCGCCGCTTCAGCACAGCCGGGTCCGACACCCGCAGGCCGGTTAACGGATTCACATCCGGGGGGAATGCATCGATGGAACCCACAGAGGGCGCAGTGGGCGTCGGCGCAGGAGACGGGGTGGGCGTGACGTTCCTCTCGTTCACCGCAAGAGGTGGCGGCATGGTCGGCGTGGGAGGCTGGGGTCCCGCCGGGGTCGCCCGAGAGGCGCAGGCCGTCACCAGCCAGAGCGCGATCCATAGCACTCGAAGCACCCTCTGGGCCATAGAAAATCGCTCCGCCGGGTAAGCTCCAGCGAAAGTATAGCATAACCTGAAGGTCGCTTCTTCCGAGGTCTTCCGGGTCCAGCCCCCAAATTTCCGGGAGAAGACCCACCGCGCAACCCCTGCCTGGGGTTGATTCTGGGGGCTCACCCCCTGGTATGATCATCCGCAGGTGGATGACAGCCCGATTTCCCTCCCCGAAGCGGGCAGGGGGACCCCTCCCCCGGCCCCTCCCCGAAACGGGGAGGGGGATTTTGAGGCTCCCCCTTCCCTACGAGGGAAGGGGGCCGGGGGGTTAGGTCTGAGGACCCCTCCCCCTCCCCGAAAGCTGAGCCCCCAAAAGCAGAGGGGGCCGACAGGAAACCCCTATGACCTGCCAGCCCCCTCCCCATCCCGGAGGATCCGGCTGTAGGTTGCTTTTCCTCAATCGCTCTCATTCGTCGAAGTCCCGGAAGCGCTCTCCGACTTTCCCTTATCCCCGGAGTTCCTGGATTTCCGGCTCTCCGTGATATACCAGCCATCGCCTTTGAAGATAATGCCTGCAGGGGAGAACACTCGACGGATGCCCGGATGGCCCTCCGGACAGGTTTCCAGGGGGGGATCTGTGAAGCGCTGTTGTTTCTCGAAGCGGATGCCGCAAACCGGGCATTCGTATTCATAGATGGGCATCGGCCATCACCTCCCCGCCGAATCCTGCTGGAATCGAACACGATCCCGCAGTGCGATGGTTTCTGAAGCCTTTCAGACCAGGCAGTGCCATCCGTCATGGATGAATACGATACGGATAAGGAACCGGGGCGGGCTTTCACCCGCCCCGGCGATCCTCCTTCCGACCTGCTCAGAACTCCTCGGACGGCGTCGGCGTGGTCTCCTTCTTCTTCTCCGGCACCTCGGTGACCAGGGCCTCGGTGGTGAGGATCATCGCCGCGACGCTGGCGGCGTTCTCCAGGGCGGTGCGGGTCACCTTGGCCGGGTCGATGATGCCCGCCTCCACCATATCCACATATTCACCCGTGAGCACGTTGTAGCCGATGTTCGGGTTGTTCTTCTCCTTCTGGAGGCGGCGCACCATCTCTACCACCACCGCGCCGTCCTCGCCCGCGTTCTCGGCGATCCGCCGGAGCGGCTCCTCGAGGGCGCGGCGGACGATGTTGATGCCCGTCTGGACGTCGCCCTCGGCCTTCAGGTTATCCAGGGCCTTAGCGGCGTTCAGCAGGGCCACGCCGCCGCCGGGAACGATACCCTCCTCCACCGCAGCGCGGGTCGCCGAGAGGGCGTCTTCCACCCGGTGCTTCTTCTCCTTGAGCTCGACCTCCGTGGCCGCGCCGACGCGGATGATGGCGACCCCGCCGGCCAGCTTGGCCAGCCGCTCCTGGAGCTTCTCCCGATCGTAATCGCTGGTGGTCTTCTCCATCTCGGCCTTGATCTGCTCGATGCGGCCCTTGATGGCCTTCGGGTCGCCCCGCCCGCCGATGATGGTGGTGTCATCCTTGGTCACCACCACCTTATCGGCACGGCCGAGATCGGAGATGCGAACGTTCTCCAGCTTGCGGCCCAGCTCCTCGCTGATCACCTGCCCGCCGGTGAGGATGGCGATATCCTGGAGCATCGCCTTGCGGCGCTCACCGAAGCCAGGGGCCTTGACCGCCACGGCGTTGAAGATGCCCCGCAGTTTGTTCAGCACCAGGGTCGCCAGGGCCTCGCCATCCACATCCTCGGCGATGACCAGCAGGGAACGGGTCTCGCCCTCCTGGAGCACGCGCTCCAGCACCGGGATGATGTCCGCAGCGGCGGAGATCTTCTTATCGTGGATCAGGATGTAGGGGTTCTCCAGCACCGCCTCCATGGTCTCGGGGTTGGTCACGAAATAGGGCGAGATGTAGCCCCGATCGAACTGCATCCCCTCCACATATTCGGTCTCAAAGGGCAGGCCGGTCTTGGACTCCTCCACCGTGATCACGCCGTCCTTGCCGACCTTGTCCATCACCTCGGCGATCAGGTTCCCGATCTCCGGATCCGCCGAGGAGATGGCCGCCACGTGGGCAATGTCATCCTTGCTCTGGACCGGCTTGGCCATCCGTTTGATCTCCTCGACCACGGCCTTGACGGCCATCTCAATGCCCTTCTTCAGGAGCATGGGATTGGCCCCCGCGGCCACGTTCTTCATGCCCTCCGTCACCATCACGTGGGCCAGGACCGTCGCCGTGGTCGTCCCGTCGCCGGCCACATCGTTGGTCTTGGTCGCCGCCTCCTTGAGGAGCTGCACCCCCATGTTCTCATAGGGGTCCGGCAGCTCGATCTCCTTGGCCACCGTCACCCCGTCATGGGTGATGGTCGGGGCCCCCCACTTCTTATCCAGCGCCACATTCCGCCCCTTGGGCCCCAGCGTGGTTCCCACGGCGTTGGCCAGGATATCGATGCCGCGCTTCAGGCGGCGGCGGGCCTCCTCACCGAAAACCAGCTGCTTGGGCGCCATTGCCGATCACCTCCTTCAGATGGATTTTTGAACTCATGCGGAATCGCAGGGAACCGTCAGGGGATCACTCCTCAATGATGGCCAGGATATCGCTCTCTTTGAGGATCAGCAGCTTGCGGGTGGTATCCACCTTGAACTCGGTGCCCGCATATTTGGCGAAGAGCACGCGGTCACCAACCTTCACCTCCATGGGGACTCGCTTGCCGTTCTCATCCACGCGCCCCGGGCCAACGGCGATCACGCGGCCCTCCTGTGGGCGCTCCTTCGCCGTCTCCGGGAGGACGATGCCGCTGGGAGTGACTTCCTCCCGCTCAATCGGCTCCACCACCACCCGGTCCGCAAGAGGTCGAAGCTTGATCTCCGCCATCGTTCCACCCTCCGAGGAAATCTTTCAGGCTTTCAGGATCGAGCTTTAATCGAAAAGGGGGTCTACTTAACTTTGACCTTGATCGTCCGCGCCTTCACCGCCTCCGCCTTGGGCAGCCGCAGCGTCAGGACCCCGTGTTCATATTCCGCGGTCGCCCGGTCGGCCACCACCTCTACCGGAAGCACGAACGAGCGGGTGAAGGCGCCGAGACGTCGCTCCTGGCGGATCCATGAGCCCTCCCGCGCCTCCTGCTCCTCGCGGACTTCCCCGCGCAACGTCACGGTGTTCCCGCTCACGGTCACCTCGATGTCCTCCGGGCGGATTCCGGGAACCGCCGCCTTCACCACCACCTCGTCCTTGGTTTCATAAATATCCACAGCGGGCCAATCTACTGTCCCGGCGAAGAACAGGGAGGGACGGGAGAAGGCTTCATCGAGGATGCGATCGACAGCTCGTCGCAGCGAGAAGATCTCCTGAAAGGGATCCCAGCGACGGATTTCACCGGCCATGGCGGACCTCCTTTTCCCGATCCTCATGTCCGGGCCGTAGTTCGGGCTGCTTCGGAACGGCACCTTTCATCATATCCCGATCGCATTAGAGCCCCGCAAGAGCTCCATAAGAGTTTCGTAAGAAGCCTCTTCATGCCGCCCGGCGCGCCGCCGCCTTCACCCGGAGGTTATTCACCACATTGCGAACCCCCCGGATCGATCGGGCGATCTCCTCGGCGCGCTGTCGGGCCGCCTCATCGGGCACCCATCCGGCGAGGGTGACATCCCCCTGAACGCTGGTAACCAGCACACGAGCCCGTGGCGGGCTGAGATCCGGATCCTCCGCCAGACGCAGACCCAGCTCCGCTTCAATCTCCGGATCCGAGATCAGATCGTTCTGCACCTCCCGCACACCCGGGATCGACCGGGCGAGGGTTTCCGCCATCCGCTTCATCGCCGTGGAAGGCACCACCCCATCCAGGATCACCCGCCCATCCCGGGCCTCTATTCGAATCAGGTGGAAATTGACCCGGAGGGGGTCATAGCGATAGAGCCGCTCCTCCACCTTCGCGCGCAGGGTCGCGTCGTCCATGACATCCATAGGCGCCGCTCCATGGAGGATAAGGCGGAAACGATAACCCGCGGTCAGTCTCGAGATCGCCGCATGCCCATGGCGAGGAAGGCGTAGTAGGCCAGGGTGGAGAGGGCCTGGGCCAGGGCGGCCACGTAGGTCAGCGCCGCCGCCCTTAGCACCTCCCGCGCCCCCGCCCGCTCCTCCG
>NZ_DAOUCJ010000095.1 GCF_034432235.1 Thermoflexus sp.
CCTCCACCGGGGATTCTACACGGAAAACTCTGGGGCTGGGCTCTGACAAAGCGCCCGGCCGATCCATGGGCTCACCGGCGGATCTCGATGGGGATCGGCAGGATCACGCCATCCGCTCCCGAGCCCTCCACCGGGATCCGGCCTTCGGGCGGGGCGCGGCGATACAGCCCGACCTTCAGCACGTAGTCCCCGGGGGAGACCGAGGCCGGGACCCGCAGGGGATAGAAGTCGCTGTAGAGCTGCCCCGGCCGCCAGCGAGGGAGGGGAAGGAACGCAGGATGCTCGTGATCCTCCTGGAAAACCTGCCCGGCCTCCGGGCGGCCCGCGGGAAGAACATGGACGTAGACGCTCAGAGTTTCCGTCACCGGACGGAGGGCGCGGATCCAGAGGGTCAGCCCGATATCTTCGCCGGGACGAACCCGAGGGGCCTCCAGGGAAAAGGCGACCAGCTCCACCTGTCCTCCAAACCGCTGGCCCAGGCAGAGGCGTCCAGAGGCACCGCAGAACGGCCGATGACGGATCCTGATCCAGCCCGCGAGGGCGGCACCATGGAGGACAAGGCCTGCGAGCACGAGGAGAGCGGGGACGAGGGAGTCCCATCGAGGACCGATTCGCCACGCTGGAGACCGGAGCACCGGCCGGCGAAGCGCCCACAGGCCCAGGAGGAACAGGACCACGATCCCGAGGCGGAAGCCCCATGCAATGGGAGCTGGGATCCCCTGCTCTTCCAGGCGGTGCAGGGCCAGGGCTCCGTGGCGCCCCTGCAACCCGTAGCGCCACTGGCCCAGGATGGGGGAGAGCTCCGGTCGGAACCAGATGCGGGGGATATCCGGAAGGCCGCGCTCTACGAACAGCTCATTATGGAAGAGCTGATGATCGATGAAGATGCCGGGCAGTTGCACGAAAAGCCCGACGAGGATCAGGGCGAGAGCCGCCCGCCGGCCGCAGGGACGCTCGAGGGCTTCCCCGGTGAGCAACAGCAGGAAAGGAAGCGTGGGGACCAGGAAGCGAGGGCCCCAGGCCCATCCGCCGTGCCAGGCCCACCAACTGCCATACAGGAGCAGATACCCGATGAACAGGGTCCCCGCTGTCCAAATGAGGACGCGATCCCGGCGCCAGAGGAGGCGGGCACCGGGGAGAGCGAGGAGGACCGGCGGGGCGTAGAAAATCAATCCCCGGCCCGGGCTGAGCAGCAATCCCCCCACGCCTTCGAGGAGCGAGGCGGTAAAGCCCTCCCCTTCGTAGCCATGCCGGAGCGGATGCCCGAACCGGTAGACGTTATACCAGAGCTCCATGGAGAGGGGGATCGCCGCGCCGATCATCCCCAGACTCAGGAAGGCGAGGCGCTCGCGCCAGCTCCGGCCGAGAAGGACCAGCGCGAGGGCCATCGCGGGCAGGGCGGCGACAGCCCCTTCCCGGGTGAGGACCGCCCAGCCGATGGCCAGCCCTCCCCATGCGATCCCCGCGGGCCGACGGGTAAAGAGCAGCCGGAAGCCCAGCAGCAGGCAAAAGGTGATCAGGGCCTCAGCGAAAAAGGTCCGGGCGTAAAAGGGAGCGGGGGTGGCCAAGACGAAGGCGCTGAGCATGAGGAGAGCGACCGAGGGGCTCCACCGGCTGCAAGCCCACGCATACAGCAACGCACCGGCCCCCGCCACGGCCACGGCCGATAGGGCGTTGACGAAGAGCCGGGTAGCGGGCGAATCCGGACCGCCGAGGATCCGTCCCAATAAAAGGGAAGGGCAGCGAGAGGCTGTCCCAGAGAATAACGGACGAACCAGGATCCGTCCTCACCGATTTGGAGAAAACCCCGCTCCATGAGCGCAGGGAGATGCGGGGAGGGCATCGG
>NZ_DAOUCJ010000096.1 GCF_034432235.1 Thermoflexus sp.
GGGCGCTGATCCGGGATGGGGAGGGCCGGACCTGGCGGACGGGAGTGGTGGTGCGGGGAGGCTACCCCTGGCTGTATCTCCCCCTGGCCGTGCGGGAAGGCCAGGGCGCCGTAACCCGGTAAGGGCGGAGATACGGGACATGAAGCGCGATCCTACCCGGCTCCTCCAACAGAGCTGATCGGCCTTTGATAGTATAGCAAGGAAACCATCCGTGGTTCCAGACAAAAAGATGCCAGCCGATTTCCCCGGAAATGGCCTTCTCCATAAATGAGCCGCAAAACTGCCATCGCCCAGTTTCAGAGCTGTTCCACATTCCTCGAGATCGCTATCGACTGCCTTGCCGCCGGAATCCGCAACAGCAGTTTGCCTCACCGACTAAAGCAAGACCACCCCTCTCCGCTGTTGGGAGTCACCGTCCCTCTGCGTTATGGACTTCTCTTTCCCTGGCGCTGCTTCGAATTCTGCAATAAAATCAATGTTGTAATTTTTGTATGAGCTTCACTTAATTTGCCCAACGCCGAGATGCCCTGCCTGCGCGGGGAAGGCAGGAGGACCTTCCCCGTCTTCTGAATGGTCTGAAGGCTACAGGCGAGGGGGGAACCATCCTCGGGAGTCTGGTCATGGGACGCCCGTCACAGTCTTTCTGGATACGCTGGGGGGTGCCCGCATTGCTGATTCTGCTTCTGGTGGTGATGATCGGGCTGATCGGGATCGCGATTGGCATCGCGGCCGGCTGGATCCCATGGTCCTGAGCGAGGGACCTCGCCGCCGATCCGATCTGCCCTGTTTCTCTGGATCCGGACCTGCGCCTTTTAAATCCCAGGCCCAGGAGGTCCAGCGATGTCGGTGCAGCAGATCCTGCCCTTTGTATCGACCGCGGTGATGGCGATCTTCATCCTCGCCGTGTTCCGGCGATATGCCGAACGACGGGGAACCCATCTCCTGCTCTGGGGGATCGGGCTGACGATGTTCGGGCTGGGGAGCTTCGCGGAAGCCTATCTGGCCCTGGCCTGGAATCCGTGGGTCTTTCGGATCTGGTATCTTTTCGGTGCCGCCCTGAACGCCGCCTGGCTGGGCCAGGGAACTGTCTATCTGCTGGCCCGCCGGCGCGCGCTCGCCCACGGGCTGCTCGCGCTGCTTCTGTTGGGGAGCCTGATCGCGGCCTATCTGATGCTGACCACCCCACTGGAGGCCTCAGCCTACACCCCGGCCCGTCCGATCAGCGAGCAGTATCGCGCGATCATGCCGCCCCGGGCACCGGTTCGCATGACCACGCCCTTCTTCAACATCTATGGACTGATCACCCTGGTGGGAGGCGCCCTCTACTCGGCGTATCTGCTGTGGCGGCGGCAGATTTTCCCCAACCGGGTGCTGGGGAACGTGCTGATCGCGGCGGGGGCGCTCTCCGTCGCGGCCGCCAGCACCCTCACCCGCCTGGGGCTGGGCCAGTATCTTTACATCGGGGAACTGGCGGCCGCCACGCTGATGTTCATCGGCTTCCTGCTGGCCACTCAGCGTCCCGCCGCCGCGCCACAACCTCAGAAGGCATAGGCTCCCGATCGGCCGGGGGCATCCCCGGGATGATTCGGAGCAGCGAAGGTCCAGCCCTCCCCTCAGGCATTCCCCACCCCCAGATGCTCCCCGCCATCCGCACAGGGATCGGTCGGGGTGCCTTCGGCTCCTCGTCCGATCCCCCTCAATTGGCACTTCGCCAGGATCCACCCTAAACTGGGGGGATACAGGGGATAAAGCTCCCCATGGGGGCTCGAGAAGCTTCCCGAAATGACGCATCAGATACCCGAAACGCTGGGGATTTCGGGCACTCCCGGTGCACATCGCGCAGGAGGAAGGAGCATGGCCGAGGGATCGATGTGGCGCGGCATTATCCATGCGTATCGTCCATTTCTCCGGATCGCCCCGCTTGCCCCCATCACCCTGTATGAAGGAAATACGCCGCTGCTGCCCGCTTCCCGCCTGGCCCAGGCCATCGGTCTCTCCGGCTCTCTTCTTTTGAAATACGAAGGCCTCAACCCGACCGGATCGTTTAAAGACCGGGGGATGACCACGGCGCTGACCCAGGCGGTGGCGGAGGGCGCGCGGGCGGTGATCTGCGCCAGCACCGGGAACACCGCCGCCTCCGCGGCGGCCTACGCTGCCCGCGCTGGCCTGAAGGCCATCGTCCTGGTCCCGGCCGGGAAGATCGCTCTGGGGAAGCTGGCGGCCGCCATGGCCTACGGCGCCACCGTCCTGGCGGTGGAAGGGAACTTCGATGAGGCCCTGAGGCTGGTGCGGCGCGCCGTGGAAGCCTATCCCATCGCGCTGGTGAACTCCCTGAACCCCTACCGTCTGGAGGGACAGCAGACCGCCGCCTTCGAGATCTGCGACCAGCTGGGGCGCGCGCCGGACTGGCTGTGCATCCCGGTGGGGAACGCCGGGAACATCACGGCTTACTGGAAAGGCTTCCGGGCTTATTATCAGGCGGGTCGGATCGACCAGCTCCCGCGCCTGCTGGGGGTTCAGGCGGAAGGAGCGGCCCCGCTGGTCCTCGGCCATCCGGTGGATCACCCGGAGACCATCGCCACGGCGATCCGGATCGGCCGCCCTGCCCGGGGGCCTGAGGCCCTGCAGGCGGTTCAGGAATCCGGGGGGCGCTTCCTGGCCGTCTCCGACGCGGAGATCCTGGAAGCGTGGCGGATGCTGGCGGCGCTGGAAGGGCTCTTCGTGGAGCCGGCCTCGGCGGCCGCTATCGCCGGGCTGCGCCGGGCGCTGGCCCAGGGCCTGATTTCGCCTTCTGAGGAGGCGATCGTGGCCGTGCTCACCGGCCACGGCTTGAAGGATCCGGAGATCGCCCTGCGGGCTCTGCCGGCCCCCACCCGGGTCCCAGCGGACTGGGAAGCCTTCCGCCGCGCCCTGGAACCGTTGCTCGAGCGCTCAGCGGAGGTCCGGATGGAGCTGGAGCCACCCCTTCCTTTCTCGGGCGCGCCCCGTGGCTCTCCGCCGCAGGCCTGATTCCCCATGGGGCTGGAGGGCAGGTAGATCGCCGAAGCTCGCTCGCCCGCCCTCGATCGCTTCTCTCCTCCCAGGCCTCTTCGAAAACCCCCAGGGGACGGCCCCCAAAGCGCTCCGGGAAACGAAGCCTATCACTCCGATCCGGTAGCGAGATCGCTTCAGCGGGGGATTTTCAGAGGTTGGGGAGGGATCGCTCATTCCTGCGAGGATCCAGGCGACCTACATCCTGCCACCCACAGCGGATGGAAACTCAAGCGAAAGGAGAGAAGTGGCCATGGCTGAGGTGCAGATCAAGTGGCTGGAGAAGCGCCAGTTCGTGGGGATCGACAGCACGCGGCACAGTGTGGTGATCTCCGGCACCGGGCCGGAGGACAGCGTGGGGATGAAGCCGGCGGAGCTCCTGCTGATCGCCCTGGGGGCATGCTCGGCGTTCGATGTGCTGGATATCCTGGAGAAGAAGCGGCAGAAGGTCACCGGCCTGGAGGTCCGGGTGCAGGGGGAACAAGACCCGGATCCCCCCTGGGCCTTCCGGCGCATCCACGTGATTTACCGGGTGCGCGGGCGCGGTCTCTCCCCGAAGGCCGTCGAGGACGCGGTCCGGCTCTCGGAGGAGAAATACTGCTCGGTCAGCGCCACGGTGCGCGGCGTGGCCGGGATCACCCACACCATCGAACTGATGGAGGAAGAAGGATGAGTTCTGCATCCTGTTCCCTCCTTCGGGGGGAGCTCGATCAGGCCGTGCAGGGAGGCCCCTGGCGCAACGGATAGGGGATCTTGCGCAAGGCGGAGGGATGGCATATCATGTGGTCACAAATGTAGCCACATTTATGCCGGAGGAAGGCATGCCCTCTGTCAGCGTGCGCGAACTCAAAGGACAGCTCAGCCGCATCTTGCGGGATGTGCGGGAAGGGCAGAAAGAGTATCTGGTCACATACCGTGGCCGCGTGGTGGCGCGCATTTCGCCCGTTGTGCCGCCAGAGCAGCGGGTGGAAACGAAAAAGGTACGGCAGGTGATGCGCAGCCTGGATCAGCTGGCCACGGAAATCGGCAAACAGTGGCCAGAAGGTGTGTCCGCGGTAGAGGCCGTCCGGGAAGCGCGGAGGGAGATCTGAGATGGTGGTTGATGCCAGCGTATGGGTCAGCGCCCTGGTGCCTGCCGATGGGCATCACGCAGCGAGCCGTCGATGGTTGGAGGCGCGCCTGCGAGAAGGAGCACTCCTTATCGCACCGGTCATCCTGCTGGCGGAGGTCGGTGGAGCCATTGCCCGGCGCACGGGCGATGCGGCGCTGGGCCGGCGGGCCGCGGGCATGTTGCTGGCCTTTCCCACCCTGCGTTTGACCCCCGTGGATGAAAGGCTGGGCGGTAAAGCGGCGCTTCTGGCCGCGCGGCTGCGTCTGCGGGGGGTGGATGCGGTGTATGTGGCCACCGCCGTCCTGCTGGGGGTGCCCCTGGTGACCTGGGACGTGGAACAGCGGGAGCGAGCTCTGCCGGTGATACAGGCACAAGCCCCTGACGCCCCTGGAATCGAAGGGGCGCGATGAGAAAGGTTCGCGCGCGCATCGATCGCTCCCAAATCCCCCGCTGCGTCCATCTCATCCCCTTCAAACCGCCGGGGGCCCGGCAAGTTTCGCCGGGCCCCCGGCCCTTAGGGGGTGCGCGCTCCGCTATCGGCAGCGGGTGAAATCCGTGCCCCGTTTATTGTTCCCTATTTTAATACAGGGGCACGCTGGGGTCAACTTCCCGCGACCAGGCGTTAATGCCCCCGCGCAGGTTGCGGACCCGGAGCCCGGCTGCCTGCATGATCCGGGCGGCTTGAGCGCTGCGCGCCCCCGTCTTGCAGTAGACCACGTATTCCCGGGTGGGATCCAGCTGGTTCAGGCGCGCTGGCAGCTCCCGGAGCGGGATCAGAATCGCTCCCTCCAGGCGGCAGATCTCCCACTCGTGGGGCTCCCGCACGTCCAGCAGCACGATCCCCTGGCCATCCCGTTCCAGCATGGCCTTCAGCTCTTGAGGCGCGATGTCGAACTCGGTGCGCACCTCATGCTCGTGGACAGGCATGCCGCAGAAAGCCTCGTAGTCGATCAGCTCGCGGATGGTCGGGTTTTCGCCGCAGACGGGGCAGGCCGGGTTCTTGCGCAACTTGAGCTCGCGGAAGCGCATGCTCAGGGCATCGTAGAGCAGCAGCCGCCCGATCAGCGGCTCGCCCTGGCCGATGATCAACTTGATGGCCTCCGTGGCCTGGATGGCGCCAATGACCCCCGGCAGCACGCCGAAGACCCCGCCTTCGGCGCAGGAGGGCACCAGGCCGGGCGGTGGGGGCTCCGGATACAGACACCGATAACACGGCCCCACCCGCGCGTCGAAGACCGTGGCCTGCCCCTCGAACCGGAAGATGCTGCCGTAGACCAGAGGCTTGCCCAGGAACACACAGGCATCGTTGACCAGGTAGCGGGTGGGGAAGTTGTCCGTGCCGTCGATGATGATGTCGTAATCCCTCAGGATCTCCAGGGCGTTGGCGCTGGTCAGCACCGTCTCGTGGGTCTCCACCGTGATATCCGGGTTGAGATCCAGCAGGCGCGCCTTCGCCGAGGCCAGCTTGGACTTGCCCACCCAGGAGGTGCCGTGCAGGATCTGGCGCTGGAGGTTGCTCTCATCCACCACATCGAAATCCACCAGACCGATGCGCCCCACCCCGGCAGCGGCCAGGTAGAGAGCCGCTGGGGAGCCGAGGCCGCCGGCGCCGATGATGAGCACGCTGGCGGCCTTGAGCTTCTTCTGGCCGGTCAGGCCGACCTCCGGCATCAGGAGGTGCCGGCTATACCGGCGGATCTCCTCGTTCGTCAGAATCACTTCATTCACGTTCAACATCCGGACCTCCTCAGGGATGCAGAATGCAAATCGGGACAGGATCGTGTCCCCTCCACCCGTCCAGATCCCTTCCGAAGCTGGAGCCATTGCCGGCGCAGCGTCTCCGCCGTCGCCACCCCGTTGTTCACCACCCGCACCGTCCCGGAGGCGTCCACCCACATCGTGGTCGGCACCGTCCACACCCGGTAACGCGCCGCCGCCTCCGGATCGGCGGTTACATCCACGGACCGCACCGTCACCGCCTCCTTCCACTCCGCGGCCAGGGTCTCCAGAATCGGCGCCTGGAGCAACCGGCACGGCCCGCAGGCCGGCGTGTGGAAATAGAGCAGCGTCAGCGGGCCCTCCAGGTCGGCGGCCCGCGGCCGCGCCAGCCGGCGCTGCACACAGGCGATCAGGCACCAGCCGGCCCAGAGCGCCAGCAAAATCCCCGCCGCAAGGAGGAGGCGCTCGATCATCCCTCCACCTCCCGACGCTCCATAGGCCGGACCGTGAAGCCGGGGACGCCCAGGCGGCTCAGCTGGTAATAAACGAAACAGCCAGCGCAGAAGCCGAAGAACAGGTTCAAAGCAGCCAGAACGATCACCACCCAGGTCAGCGCCCAGCCGATCACGGGATAACCCAGAAAGAGGGCGATCGCTCCGGCCGCCAGGACGGTCCCCCCAAGCCCCTGGGCGAAACGGTGAGGCTCCGGGTTATCGGTCAGCACCCGGGGCCGCAGCCAGCCCCGCGGCTTGAGGATCCGGAAGTACATCTGCTGGAACAGCGCCGCCCCTGGCGCGGCGGTTCCCACCAGCATCACCAGGGCTACAAAGGCCACCAGCGCCGGCTGGTTCAGGATCCATCCCAGAAGATTCAGCGTGATAATGGAGGCCTGGTTGAACTTCAACGCCGTGTGATCCACCTTCCGCTCGACCATCGCCCACCTCCCGCAATCGAAGGCACGATGCTCAACGTTTGCCCGTCCGAGATCGGGGTTTCCTCCCCCTGAAGGTATCGCACGTCCTCATCGCCCAGGTAAAGGTTCACAAAGGAGCGCAGGCGGCCCTCCTCGTTAAAGAGATGCCGCTGGAGTTCGGGGAAACGCTCCGTCAGAGCCCGCAGGGCCTCCCCCACGGTCCCCGCCTCCACGGTGACCACCTTCTCCCCCCGGGTATAGACCCGCAGCGGGGTCGGGATCAGGATCTGAACGGCCATCGGGTTTCCACCTCCGCGCGGAAGTTTGTTCGGTCAGGAGTTCAGCATCCGAACTGCCGGATCCTGGAGGGCGAATGCCCACCCGCGAGATCCTCAGGGCACGATCTCGAGGGTCCGCTCCATGAACGCCGAGCGATCTTCCTTCAGCTCCCATACACGCCAGTCGGTTGCCCGGCCGTTCTCAACCGAGACGATGAGATAGGCATACCAGGGCCAGGCGTGCTCCCGATCGAAATCCGAGGGCCGGGCCGGATGATCCGGATGGGAATGGAAGAAGCCGAGGATGTCCAGGCCCTCCGCAGCGGCTTCCCGCTCGGCCGCCAGGACCTCCTCCGGCGGGATGAGGAACCGGTGGGTCTGCTCCTCCGGATGCGCCCACCGGTTATCCACCAGCCGAAGGCGTTCCACAATCCTGGCGCCATCCCTCTCACGGCCGAGGAAGATCCCGCACGCCTCGGCCGGATAGCCCGCCTCCACGTGAGCTCGGATCTGCTCTCGATGGACATGACGCAACCGCAGAATCATCGAGCTTCGCTCCTGCGCGTCAGGCATTCCCCTCGAACCAGAAGCTCTCGCTTAAATACTTGTATCCCGCATCCGGGAAGATCGTCACCACCACGCCTTCCCGCAACCGGGCGGCGACCTTCAGGGCGGCGGCCATCGCCGCGCCCGCCGAGATCCCCACAAAGAGCCCCTCCTCCCGGGCCAGGCGCCGGGCCATGTCATAGGCCTCCTCGGTGGCGATCGGGAGGATCTCATCCAGCAGATCCGGGTCATAGATCCCGGGCCGGATGGCCGTCTCCATATGCTTGAGGCCCTCCAGGCCATGGAAGGGCCCATCCGGCTGCACCCCGATGAGGCGGATCGACGGGTTCCGCTCTTTCAGATAGCGGCCAACGCCCATCATCGTCCCACTGGTCCCCAGGCCGGCGACGAAATGGGTGATCCGCCCCCCGGTCTGCTCCCAGATCTCCGGACCGGTGGTGCGGTAATGGGCCTTCCAGTTGGCCGGATTGTTGTATTGATCCGCATAGAAGTATCGCTCCGGGTCCGCCTCATACCGGCGGCGGGCCTCCAGGATGGCCCCATCGGTCCCTTCCAGCGGATCCGTGAGGATCAATTCCGCGCCGTAAGCCCTCAGGATCCGCAGCCGTTCTGGACTGGCGTTGGCCGGAATGCACAGGGTCACGCGATAGCCCCGGGCGGCCCCCAGCATGGCGTAGGCGATCCCCATGTTCCCGGAGGTCGCATCCAGGATGACCTTGCCGGGATGCAGCCGACCTTCCCGCTCCGCCGTCAGGATGATCTCCCGGGCGGGGCGATCCTTGACGGATCCGCCCGGGTTATACCATTCCGCCTTCGCGTAGATCTCCACAGGCGCGAACGGCGCCGCCAGCCTTCGAAACCGGAGCAGAGGCGTGTTCCCGATCAGATCGAACACATCCTTCGCCGCCTCCGCCCGCATCCTCGGGATGGTCTTCAGCATCGTGGCTCCTCTCCACTCCGCGGAATCCCTCCAAATGGGAGCCTCGCCATAGGCCCCTACTGCTCCCTAAAAGAAGACAACCGCGCCGCTCTAAAATAAAAAGGACCAACACGACGCGGCGGGCTGGAAACGGCCAGCAGCCTCAGCACCCCTCAGGGCGCGGGGGCGTTGGCCACCCACCGATCGGTTGGTCCCTCGGTCGGGCGGGAAGAAAGGCCGGGTTCGGCCTTCATCCCGGGCGGGTGGCGCTAACGCCCCCGCCCAGGACAGATGCAGTGGATATGAATCAAAGCGTGCCGCATCTTTTCGCTCGACTCCATCGGCGTTTTGTATGAATCATAGGAGCGACTCTGGGGTCTGTCAAATTTTGGAACGCTCGGGGCCGGGCTTGCCAGCCTTTCCAGGATAGAATCAGATCCACTCGAACCCAAACCTATCCGGAGCGGACGATGTCCCGAATCCACCGCTGGGCGATCATCGGCGGGATATTGCTGGCGCTCTGGCTCGCGGCGTGGGCCGGCTTGCCAGGCCATAGGAGCTCGCTGTCGAACCCGCCTCCCCGGCAGCTGCCCACCCTGACGCGCTCTCCGGCGCTTCCTCCCCCCCCTCCTCTCCGCTCCAGCCCAGCCCTGAAGCGGGCGCTGACCATAGAGGCGTTTCGCCTGCATCCCGATGGGCCGCTCTACGTGGGCGACCGCCTGAGCTTCGAGGTTCAGGTTCGAAACACCACCCCCGCTTCCATCATCTCGGGTCGGGTGGAGATCCGACGGACAGGCCCCGGAGCGGAGGAAATCCTGGCGGACGCGCTGCTCCCGGAGCTGCCCCCAGGGGCCTCCCATACCACGACCTGGACCTGGGTTTGGGAAGCCTCGCTCGCCGGCCCCCTCTCCTTGACGGCGGTGGCCAGGCCCGAGGCAGACCTCCAGGGGGGCGATCGGATCACCCGCACGGTCTTTCTGCGCCCCCGAGAGCAGCTTCCAGAGGCGGAGCGACAGGCCCGGTGGGCCCAGGCGGAGAGCCGGTGTTGTGTCCACCATTACCTGACGGGTACGGCAACCGAGGCCGAGCTGGGGCAACGGATGCAATGGGCCGATGAAGCGGAGGCCGCGGTCCGGGGCCGATTGAGCCTTCCTCCACAGCTCCCTACCCATATCGTATGGATCCCCCGGCTGCTCGGGCACGGCGGGTTCACCGTGGGGGACAGCCTGATCCTGACTGACCCGTTATCGGATCGTCTGCCGGCGGATGTTCCCACGATCCTGCGCCATGAGTTCACCCATCGGATGACCTGCGCATGGCTGGCGCGCGAGGATTGCCTGGCCCACCTCCCGTCTTTCATCATCGAAGGCCTGGCCGTCTTCGTGGCCGGCGGGCACTATCGCCCGGAGCCCCTAACCCAGCGGGCCGCTGCGCTCCGCTATCTGGGTCGATGGATCCCTCTGGAGCGCCTGGTAGAGGATTTCTACACCTATCCCCACGAGATCGGATACCTCGAAGCGGGTGCCTTCGTGGAGGAGCTGGTACGGGAAGGAGGATGGCCCCGCTTCCGGGCTTTCCTCCAGGCGATGGAGCGCCGTCCGGGAGAACCGGACCGGGAGGTCCTTGACCATGCCCTTCAGGCTATCTATCATCAAGATATCCGGACGATGGAAGCGCGATGGCTTCCGCGTCTGTGGATGGATCCGGTCGATCCGGTGCAGGTTGCGGATCTACAATTCACGATCGCTTTCTATGAGGCGTTCCGGGCTTACCAGCGCGCCTACGATCCTTCCGCCTACTTTTTGAACGCCTGGCTTCCAGATTGGCGGCAGGCGGTGCGGGAAGGGATCGTGGCGGATTTCATGCGGGAGCCGGAGGATCCAGAGGGGCATCGATTCTGGGAGCGGTTGCAGGAAGCCCGACGGCGAGGCCTGGCCGGGGATCGGGAGGGCGCTCGGGAAATCCTTCAGGCGTTATGCCAGGCGCTGCCATGTCCAGAGGGCAGGCTCCTCCGGGATGCCATGGCCAAAGAGGAGCGCATCCCTTCCCTGGAGCGATGATCCCCAGGGCCATGGGTGGCCCTCCATCTCCGGGAGGGCTGCCGCCCATCGAAGCGTTCGGAAAGCACACCGATGCGTGCAGCTTATGCGGGATGGCATAGAGGATCGCGAGTGCAGGGGCTGGTGCTGGAGCTGTCTCCGCGCGGACGCCGGCGTCCGGAGCCGCTCTACGCCGTCCTGACGGTTCGCGGCGACCCGAAATCCTTCCCCTTCGAAGAGGCGGCCCGCCTGCTGCGGGCCACTTTCGACCGCCACCCCGGCAGCTTGACGTCCGCCCTCCGGGAAGCTCTCCTCGCTTTCAACCACTGGCTCCTGGAGCAGAACCGCCACGCCACCCCGGAGGAACGATGGGAGATCGGCCTCACCCTGCTTGCAGTGCGCGAGGAATCGATCTTTCTGCTCCAGGCCGGGCCAGCCTGGGCTGCTCACGTGACCCGGGAAGGCGTGCGGGTGATCGCGCCGGAAGAGGGAGCGCCCTCCGCGTTGGGCGCCGCCCGGGCCATCTCCCTGCACTACGGGATGGTCCAGTTGCGACCGGAGGACCGACTGATGGTGGCCGATGCGGAGACGGGGCCGCTCCTGGATCCCGCGGCGCTAACCGCCCTGACCCGTATCCAGAACCTCCCCCTGATCATCGAAGCGATCGAGATCCAGGTGGCCCGCACGGTTTCCCACCCGGTGGCCTTTCTTATCCTGGCCACCGACCTCACCCCGGCGCCTCTCCCCCTGTCGAAGCCGACGGCCTCTCCGCCAGAGCCTGCTCCTCCAGTTCCAGCCCCTCTCGAGGTCCCCCGCCGGCCCCTTGGGAAGCTCCGCCCGCCGGGCCGGCTTCGGCTTGCAAGGCCGCGATGGACGTTCCCCCGGATGCCCCGATGGGGATGGCCCACCATCCCACTGCCCACCGCGCCGGGATGGGTGCACACCCTGGCATGGATTCTGCCCTGGGCGATCGCGCTGATCACCTTCGGGGTTTATGTCCATCAGCGGAACACCCTGATCGCCCACCGCCTGCTCACTCAGGCCCAGGCGGAGGCCGAGGAGGCCGCCCGGGCGCCGGCCCCCGGGGAGGCCCGGCGCCACTGGGAGGCCGCCCGGGATCTGGCGCGAACCGCCCAGCAATACGCCGCGCTGCCGGAGGCGGCCGCACTCCAGGAGCAGGCGCAGCGCCAGCTGGACCGGCTGGAGCAGGCCGCCCAGCCGTTGCATCCGACGCGCCTGGCCCGTCTTCCCCCGGGCCGTCTGCGGCGGTTGATCCTGCGGGACAATGAGCTATATCTGCTGGATCCGGAGGGTCGATGCGCCTCCGAAACCCTGCGCCCCGGAGGCTGCGTGCTCTGGATCGGATACGATGAGGTGCATCGGACATTGCTCGGCGAGTCCATGCAGGAGCTCCTGTGGAGCGGCATGATCCTGCAGGGCCATCCCGTGGGGGCGCTGCTGGATCTGGCCTGGGCAGGGGCGGAAGGCGGGCGGTCCGTCAGCGGCCTGATCGCTCTGCACACGCAGGGTCTGGCAGAGAGCCGCAACCGGAGCCCCCGATGGGTGTCCAGCCGCTTTTCCCCGCCTGCCGATGGGCGGTTACGATTTTATGAGGGGAATCTCTATGTGCTGGATCGGGCGAGGGGCCAGATCTGGCGGCTGCGTCCCACCGGGGACGATTACAATGGGGATCCTGAGCCTTATTTCGCCTCCCCCCGCGCGGATCTGGGGGAGGCCGTGGATTTCCTGGTTTACCAGAACATCTACGTGCTGTATCGGGATGGGCGGGTGCGGATGTTCGCGATGGGCCGTGAGGAGGAAGGGTTTCCCCTGCGGGAACAGCCCGCCCCCGCGCTCCCGAGCCCGGTGCGTCAGCCGGTGGGCCTGACGATGGATCCCCAGGCGCCCCGGCCGTGGCTTTACATCCTGGAGCCGGATCGCCTGATCCAGGTGGGGCCGCGGGGCGATTTCATCCGCCAGATCCGGGGCGAGAGCTTGAAGGATCTGGTGGCTGTCGCCGTGGATGAGGGGCGGCGCCGGCTCTTCTTCCTCCGGGCCGATGGCACCCTGTGGGTCGCGGATCTGCCGCCTGTGGAATAATGGAAATCCATCCCGCAACTTCGAACCCGAATCCTTCCGGAGGGCTCACGATGCGCGCGCTGGGATTCATCGGGCTGGGACGGATGGGAACGCCGATGGCGCGGCGGCTGTTGCGGGCCGGGCATCGGCTCACGGTCTATAACCGCACCCGGGAGAAGGCGGAACCCCTGATCGCCGAAGGGGCCCGCTGGGCCGATTCCCCCCGCGCCGTCGCCCAGGCCAGCGAGGTGGTCTTCCTGATGCTGGCTGATTCCGCCGCCAGCGAGGCCATGCTCGCCGGACCCAACGGCGTGCTGGAGGGCGCACATCCGGGCCTCCTCATAGTGGATATGAGCACCATCGCCCCAGCCGTCTCCCGACGTCTGGCCGAACAGGCCGCGCAACGGGGCGTCCGGATGCTCGACGCCCCGGTCTCCGGCAGCGTGGGGCCCGCGACGGAAGGGGCCCTCACGATCTTCGTCGGGGGTCCGCGGGAAGCGTTTGAGGCCGTCGAGGATCTCCTGCGGGTCCTGGGGCGGAACATCCATTACGTGGGCGAGAACGGGATGGGATGCGCGGTGAAGCTCGCCGTGAATCTCATCCTGGGCGTGTCGATGCAGGCGCTGGGCGAGGCCTTCGCCCTGGGCGCCCGCGCCGGGATCCCTCCGCAACAGCTGTGGGGGATCCTTCAGGATCTGGCAGTGATCTCCCCCGCGCAGCGGAACAAAGGCGGAAAGATCGTGGAGGGGGACTTCACGCCCTCTTTCGCCCTGCGCCTGATGGAGAAGGATCTCAGCCTGATCGTGGAGTTCGGCCGTCAGATCGGGGCGCCCACGCCCCTGGCCGCCGTGGCCCAGCAAACGTTCCTGATAGCCCGGGAGCACGGCTGGGCGGAAGCCGATTACTCCGCCATCGCGGCCTGGCTGCTGGATCAGCCACCCTTAGAGGACACGGGAAGGGTATCCTCTCTTTAATCGGGGAACTTCGAGGGCCTGGCCCTGATCCAGGAAATACGTTCCCACCGCCTTCCCAAACCCAAGCGTAACGGCGTAAGCTAAAAAGAAGTCCAGCATACAAATCGGACAGGGGTTCAGGGAGTCCCGATGGCGCAACCCGAACATCGGATGGAATGGATCCCGCCGGAGGAGGCGGGACTCACCGATCGGGAGCAGGAGATCCTCCGCCTGGTGGCCCAGGGGCTGGCCAACAAGGAGATCGCCTATCGCCTGGGGATCAGCCAGAACACCGTGAAGGTCCACCTCCGCAATATCTTCTCCAAGACCAACCTCCAGTCCCGCACCGAGGCCGCGATGTATGCGGTCCGTTTCCGGCTGGTGACCCTGATGCCTTCCTTTCCGGCGATCGGAGAGGAAGAAGCGGAGGAGGGAGAGGGAGAAGAGGCGCCCCTGCCCGCGGAACCGCCAGCGACGCCGGAGGAGGCCCCGAAGCCACCGGCGATGGTCTCCGCCCTTTCTAAGATGGAGGAATCCGCCCTCACGGCCTTTCCGCGCTGGCAGGCCATCATCCTTCTGATCGCCTTCCTCCTGGGGATCGCGTGGGCGCTGGGGCCCGAGCCGGCGCGCTCGGAGGCACCGGGTGTGATCTTCCAGGGCGATCAGGCCGGCCAGGGCATCGAGCGGACTGAGGCGTTATCCCGGTGGAAGCTGATCCGCCAGATGCCCACGCCCCGGGCGCGCTTCGCCCTGGCCCGCTGGCGGGACTGGCTGATCGTGATCGGGGGGGAAGCCCCCGAGGGCATCACCGATCGGGTGGAGCGCCTGGATCTCCGAAGAGCGACCTGGGAGCGGGGGGCACCCAAACCGTATCCGGTGGCGGCGGCCGCCGCCGGAACGCTGGGGGATCGGATCTACGTGCCGGGAGGGATCAACCCTCAGGGACAACCGGTCGATCGGGTGGACGTTTACGATCCGGAGGCAGACCGCTGGCTGGAGGGGCCTTCCCTGCCGGGGCCGCTGGCGGCCTATGCGATGGCCGTCGCCGGGGATCGCCTCTATATTTTCGGAGGGTGGGATGGCCGCCGCCTGCAGGGAACGGTCTGGATGCTGGACCCGGCGCGAGGGCGCTGGGAGCCCCGCGCCCCTATGCCCACCCCCCGCGCTTTCGCCGCCGCCGCCGCGCTGGACGATGCGATCTACGTGGTGGGAGGTTACGACGGTCAGCGGGAACTGGCAGCCTGTGAGCGCTACCGGTTCGCCGCCGACCGCTGGGAGCCATGCCCGCCGTTGAACGTGGGGCGGGGCGGGCTGGCGCTGGTGGCGATGGACGGCTACCTCTTCGCGATCGGGGGCGGATGGCGGATCCCCCTGGCGTTCAACGAGCGATACCAGCCCGGCGCCGATCACTGGACCCCCTTCGAGACGCCCATCACCGGGACGTGGCGGAACCTATCCGCCGCGCCGGGGGACGACGCGATCTGGATCCTGGGCGGATGGAGCGGAGAGCTGCGCGCCGGGGTATGGCGATTCACCCCCTTCCCCTTCCGGCTTTTCCTCCCCGCAACCCAGCGCTGAGCCCTTCCCGCCCGGGCGGGCGGATCCCCTGTCCTCTCCGTGGAGTCCACCGCTGGGTCGGAAGGCCATGGAGATCTGGTTCCTGATCCCGGTGAAACGGCTGGAACGGGCGAAGTCCCGTCTGGCGGCCGTGCTCCCGCAGCGGGCACGGATCCGCCTCACATGGCGGCTGACGCAGCGCACCCTGCGGGTGGTCGCCCGGGTGCCGGAAGTCCATCCCCTGGTGATCAGCGCCGACCTCCGGGTGCTGGCCCTGGCCCGGAGCATGGGATTGGATGTGTATTTCGACCGGTGGGAGGATCTGAACCGCGCCCTGACCGCCGCCCGCCGGTATGCGGTCCGCCACGGCGCGGAAGGGATCGGCGTGCTCCCCATCGATCTCCCCCGCGTGACCCCTGAAGCGATCCGGGCCCTGCTCCAGGCCGGCTTCCCGGATCGAGGCCTGGTGCTGGTCCCCGATCAACGGGCCCAGGGCACCAACGCCCTCCTTCTGCGCCCGCCGGAAGCCCTCCCCTTCCGGTTCGGCCCGGGGAGCCTGGAGGCGTTCCAGGCGGAAGCCCGGGCCCGGGGCCTCCCCGTGCGCCTTTTCCACCACGAGGCCCTGACCTTCGACCTGGACACCGAGGCGGATTGGGCCGCGTGGCGCGCCCGGGCGGACCTGACGAAGCGGTAGCACCCCAGCGGTCCGCCGCCGAAATCGCCCTACCCCCTTGACAAATCCTCGCAAAGGGGCTATGCTCTGAATTAGAACAAATGTTCGAATAAGGGGAAGCGATGGCCGACCGGGATCGGTTGCTGAGCTATCTGGAGGCCTACTGGGAGACCCACGGCTATGGCCCCACGCTGGAAGAGATCCGCCGGCAGATGGGGTTTGCCTCGCGTTCCCACGCCCTTTATCACCTGCGCGCGCTGGTTCAAAAAGGCCTGGTGGCCCGCGAACCCAGGAAACATCGGACCTGGCGGCCGGTCTCCCTTCCGCCCCCGCCCGTATCGATCCCCCTTAAGGGCGTGGTCCCCGCCTCCTCGCCGGATCAGATGGCGGAGGTCATCCCTCAGGATCTGGGGACCCTGCGCCTGCCCGCGGCCTGGGTGCCTCACCGTTGCCGGTTCGCCCTCTGGGTCCGCGGGGAATCCATGATCGGCCGGGGGATTCAGCCATATGACATCGTGCTGATCGAGCCGGTGACCTGGAGCGAGGTCCGCTCCGGGGACCTGGTGGTGGCGCGGCTGCGCGGTCGAAATCAGCTGACCCTGAAGGAACTGGCCATCGAACAGCCGAAGGGCGCCGCGCGGAAGAACGAAGCGATCTACTGGCTACGGCCTGCCCATCCGGAGCTGCCGCCGATCCGCCTGGATCGGCGGATGTGGGTGCTGGAGGGGCGCGTGGCGTTCCGGTTCGGCCCCGTGCGGGATCTGGGGGCCATCATCCAGGAAGGATAGCGAGGAGGTGCATGGGCGCTGCATCTCCCCAGGCGTTCCCTGGATCAGAGGAGGCGTTCCCCATGAAGCGGCGGTGGCTGGAGGCCCAGGCGGATCTGGTGGAGCAGGTGCTCTGGCAGCATCGATCGCCCGGGCGGGTGACGGGCGGCCGGCTCACGCCGACGGCCATCTTTTTTCAGATCGTCCCCGCCCCCGGCGTCCGCTGGTCGCGCCTGAAGGGGCTGGCGGAGGAGCTGGCTTTGGCCCTCGGGGTGCCCAGCGTGCGGATCCAGCGGGAGGGGCCGGTGGTGCAGCTGGAGATCCCCCGGCCCGATCCCCAGACGGTGCGCTTCCTCCCGCTGATGGAGCAGGTCCGCCGATCGATGTCCCGTTATCCGCCTTATACCGCCCTCCTCGGGCTGGCCGCGGACGGCGCGCCGCTGCTGATCCGCCTGACCAGCCCGCAGGTCGCCCACATTCTGATCGCCGGGACCACCGGATCGGGCAAGACCTCGCTGGCCCGGACGATGCTGGCCAGCCTGGTGTTGACCCACCGGCCTGCTCAGCTGGCCCTGGTGCTCCTGGATCCCAAGGGGACGGCCTTCGCGGCCTTCCGCGAGCTCCCCCACGTGCAGGCCTTCGTCCCGGGGGATCCCTCGGAGGCGGCTGCGCGCCTGGAGGCGGCGGTCCGGTGGATGGAGCGCCGCGCGCAGGAGGGGATCTCGACCCCCCGCGTGCTGATCGTCATCGACGAGCTGGGGGATCTGGTGCAGCAGGGCGGGCGGGAAGTGGGGGAGCTGCTGACCCGGCTGGCCCAGCGGGGGCGGGAGGCGGGGATTCATCTCCTGGCCTGCACCCAGAAGCCGTCGGCGGCGCTGCTGGGCGGGCAGCTGACCGCCAACTTCCCCGCCCGCCTGGTGGGGCGGGTGGTCTCGGCGGAGGACGCGCGGGTGGCGGCGGGGATCGGGGGAACGGGCGCGGAGCGCCTGCAGGGGAAGGGGGATTTCATCGCCGTGGTGGGCGGAACGGTCACCCGTTTCCAGGCGGCGTATCTGGTGCCCGAGGAGCTCCGCGCCGTGCTCCGGCAGAGAACGGCGAATGAGAGGGGATGAACAACGCTCGCATGCGGCTTGCGGTTCGCGATCTCGAACAGGAGGTCACAGATGCGGGCGGCGTGGCTGGGATTGTTCGGGATGCTCTGCGCGGTCGCCTTCGGGATCACGGGGGCGATCTGGGTGGGGCTTCATCTCGGCGGGTGGGGGCTGGCGGTGGTCACCGGGCTCGCCCTGGGGATCCCGGTGGCCGCTCTGCTGCTCTCCGCACGGCCCCGGCCCGCCGTCTGGGTCGGGGAACCGGTGACGGCACCCTGGGTGGAACGCGATCCCGCGCCGGGGATCCCCAGCGGAGCGCCCTGGGCCGCCCCGGCGAACGGCTGGGGGATGGCCTCCCCAGGCCGGGGGCCCTTTGGGCTTCCCTTCCCAACGATCCCCTGGATCTCGTGGATCGCCTGGATGCCCGGGCCGCCCGCGCCGGATCCCCACCGCGGGGGATGGCCCCTTCTGCCCCCTCCGGCGCCCCGGACCTTCACGGTGATCGGAGAGGACGGGGAGGAGTGAAGCCGCTGGGGAGGCCACCGGAAGGGCCTCCCCAGCGCTTCAGTTCTCCTGGAAGATGGGCTACGCTCAGGCGCGCGAGGCGCAAGCAAGGCGCAAGCAAATGGAGAGCGGAGGATCCCCGCGACCACCCCCCCGACGGCGCGGGGCCGGTATATGAGCGGGTATGGACTCCCGTGGGGGCTGGGGTTCGGGGCGGGGCCGGGATGGCGTTTTCTCCTCAACCCTCAGACTTTCCCTTCCATACCTGCCGGATGCGCTCTCGTGCCTCCCAGAGGGCGGGATCCCCTCGACCCGCCATCTGCAAGGTTTGCCTCAGATAACGGATGTTTTGCACCCGGACGCCGCGGACGACCAGATCCGCGGGCACGAAAGCGCGGGAGAAGACCACCACTCCCTCGATCCATGGCTCCCGCCCGATCCGCTCTCGGAGCTGCCCTTTGAGCCATCGGATGTTCCGCAGAACCTGCTGGATGGGATCCTTCTCGATTGGGCGTCCATTTCGCAACAGGCGCTCCCCATCGGCGGTGATCCGTCCGGGATGGGACTTGGTTTCCAGGAGGAATATACGGCCTTCACGGGTGATCACCAGGTGATCGATGTTCCCGTAAGGGCTTTCGAGGTCGTGGATGACGAGGAAGCCATCCCCCCGTTCTTCCAGGATGCGGCCTACCTGCTCCTCCGCATAGGCCCCTCTCTCGGCCCGACGGACGGCGCGCTCGCCTCGCCGCGCGATCCGATCGAGGAGGTCAGATCCCAGGCGGATCATCAAGGCCAGGGCGAGCCATCCAGCCCTTCCGATGCCCGGCGCGCGGCCCTCGCCGAGGAGGAGGGCCGCAGCGATCAGGAGCAGGCTGCCACCCAGGGTGACCGCCATCAGGGTTCGCTTTCGCCGCATCGCCATCGCCCGGGTCGATGCGCCCGCCTCTCCAGCCCCCGGCTTCCTGGGGATCAGCCCGAAAGTGAGGAGGCTGATCCCCAAGATGAGGATCCACCGCAGGATCAAAGCCCCTATGGGAAGGCCGAGCAGATTTAACCAGGCCGGCTGAGGGCGATGGGGCCACCGTCGGAGGCGGCAGCCCTCCCCCAAGGAAAGCCACCGCCACCAGCCCACCGATGACGGCAACCACCAAAATCGCCAGGGCAAAACCAACACCGCCCGGCCGTTGTGTCTGCAAGCCCGCCAGTCCTTCAGTTTATTTTCTTGGAGGCTACTGCCCCCGATAAAGGCCGGGGCCGGGGGTCGGCTCAGGGACGGTCAGATGGCGGACCGTTTTCGGGTCCGGCCTGCCCCGGCCCCGTCGTCGGCGACGCCTTAAGCCGGTGATAGCGCTCCCGCTGCCTGGCCCGGATTTTCTCCAGGTTGCGCTGCCGGTAGGCTCGGGATGCGGCCCGGTTGGCACAGCGCCTGGAGCAGTACTTCCGACCGGTCTCCCCCTCGAACTCCTGACCGCAGACCGGGCAGACCAGCTTATGCCGGCGGCGGTATACGTGTATAATAATGTCACACTGCTTGTTAATATGCTGCTAGCGGGGGTTTGGCTTGCGGCGGCTAGGGCTCTTTATTGCGCTGGCCACCTTGCTTCTACTAGTAGAGCTGGGGCCTAAACTTCTGGTCACGGCAGAGGGACCCCATCCGCCGCCTCCGGCTGCCGGCCATCTGGAAATCGGGCCTCCCAGGCGGGTAACACTCGCCGAGCTGCCGCCCTCCGAGCCCGAGGCCGGGCCGCCCCAGGCAAAGCCCTTTGTGCCCCTGGACCCGGTTTGGGTACGAGCGGGCCAAGCGGGAGCCTAAAGCCGGGCAGGGGCCGGTCTTTGGGCTTTCAGTACCGCAGGCACCAAGTAGTGCCAACCTTCGGGTTGTTAACAGTTTTGGGGTAATGGACCAGGCTCTCCAGCAGTTCGTCTCAGGCTTGGGTCAGGTTCCACCCGATACCCAGCTGGCGGCCGGCCCAAATCACCTGGTTCAGATGGTCAACGTGGCCGGGGCGGTCTGGTCCAAATCGGGCTACCTGCTTTCCACCTTCAGCCTTCGGTCGTTCTTTGGGATACCTTCAGGTTACCAAAGGCTGAGCGACCCCAGGGTTATTTACGACGCACTGAGCGGACGCTGGTTTGCGTCGGCATTTGCCTGGGTTTCGGATTATGACAAAAGCAGCGCGGTTTACCTGGCGGTATCGGCCGGGCCCGACCCGACCGGCTGGTGGTGGGTTTACACCGTTCAGAGCAACTTTGTGGGGATTCTGTATGACCAGCCGTTTATCGGGTTAAGCAGCGATAAGGTGGTGATTTCCTGGAATGATTACTACGGGGCCCCCTGTCCGGGCAGCAGTTCTAGCTTCTCTGGCCAAGAAACGGTGGTGCTGGAGAAGGCGGACCTTTTAAGTGGGCTTCCGGTGCGGGGTATAAGATTCGGCCCGGACTGTTTTAGATTCAGGATTGTACCGGCGCTGGCGTTAACGCCCTCGGGTCCGGCCTACTTGGTCTATAACGGTTGGACAATGTCCAAGATCTATAACGGCCGCGGTTACCTGGGGCTTGTCACCGTGACAGGGTCCCCCGCCCTCGGGAATGTGGTCTGGTCGGAGCAAACCCTGTCGATGCCCGCTACCTCGATACCGCCCAAGGCCTATGACGGGCTTGCCGGGGTATATCTGGATACGGGTGATGACCGGTTTCAGTCGGCCGTCTGGCAAAACGGGATTCTGTGGACTGGGGGCAATACCGGGTGTGTCCCGCCCGGCGACGCCTATACCCGGTCCTGCCTGCGGTTGGTCCAGGCTTCCACGACGACGCCTTCGCTACTGCAGAGCTTCGACGTCGGGTTGGCAGGGGGTTACCTGATGTACCCGGCCGTGGCCGTGGACCGTGACGGCAACATGTTTGTGACCTTTTCTGCCATCTCAAGCACCAGTTACGCCGGAGTTTGGGCGGGCTATCAGGCGGCATCCGGACCTTTGTATCAAATAGGGGGTCCGGTGGCTATCCACTACGGCGAAGCGGCTTACCGCTGCTCCTTTGACTCGCTTCAATGGGGCGCATACCGGTGGGGCGATTATTCGGGGGCCGGCCTCGACCCGGCTGACCCAAGCACCGTCTGGTTAACCGGTGAATACGCAGCGGCCGGGACCGTAGATTGCAATTGGGGCAACTGGACGGCCCAGGTGAGGTTGTTGCAGCAACCGACGCCCACGCCGACTCCTAGCCCGACGCCGAGGCCCTGGCCGACGCCAACTCCTAGCCCGACGCCGACGCCCTACCGCCTCTGGTTACCGTTTATTATCAAATGGTGAAAGTTTTGCTGCCTGGTTTGCTTTGCTACCTTTTGCTGTTTGGGTCGGCTTGCGTCTTCCTATGACTGCACCTTTTCGGTCGAGCTGGAGCCCGGCACCTGGAACCGAAGCCCCCAGGATCCCTCCCAGGAACCCGAGGGATCCGAGCGCCAGCCCTTCCCCAACGCCGATCCCTGGGATCCATACCGGCCATACGGCCGGCGAGGGTCACCGCCAGCACCCCGAGCACGGATAATGTTCCGGCAAGCATCAAAAGACCTCGTAGAAGGCCGAAAACCATTACCAGCACTTCTCCCGTGCTCATCCTCCGCCTCCTCCTTGCGGGATCCCAGCGAGAGCCTGCCACCTCCTAATCCGTCAGGACACGGCGAGCCCGTCACGATGGGTGGATGTCCGCCCATCCGTTGGCCTCCAGGAACTCCTCCACACGGTTGAAGGCGTTGAAGAAGAGGGGGGTTCCGGCGAAGGAGAGAGGAGAGACAGGGCCTGTGGTCATAAACGAATACTCCCGGGAGGCGGCATCGAAGGCGGAGTGGGGATCCCGGAACAGTTGATAGAGATCCAGAGCCCGGCTCCGTCCCCCGACCAGCTCCGAGAGGGCGCGGAACTCCTGACCCATCCCCAGCCCGAATCCGAAGAAGAAGATGCGCAACTGATCCACGATCCCCCGATGCAGGCTGGATAACGTCTGGCTGATAAACATCCACCCCACACCGTATTTGCGGGTGGTACGGACCGCATCGATCAGCAGGTCGCGAACGGCCTTCTTCTCCGAATCTTCCGGGTCTTCGCGCGGCGCCAGCCGGTGGGCCTCGTCCATCAGAACTAAAGCATTGAGGCTACGGCTCTCCCGATAGGCAGACTCCGCCGCCTGCAGAATTCCCTCGAGAATCCGCTTGATAACCAGGGCTTGAACCGTCTCTGTCCAGAAGATCGCAGACGATCCAGCCGGCGCGTTCGCGCTTCGGAACAGGGGCAGGGAGGAGGGATCCGGGCTTTCCGCTTTCGCGCGCTCCTCCGACAGGTCAATCACCACCAGAGGCCGGTTCCCTTCTTCGCGCTTGAAAAGCCGATACAGCAACGCATCCACCTTTTGGGCCCCCTGTCGATCCTCCCGGAACAGGCTCGCGACAGGGAGCCAGTAACGTGTGTAGAACTCGTTGGCGTCAGCGCTCTGATGCATAGATCGAAATCGCTCTCGCGATACATCTGACCGGTAGAACACTTTCTGGACCAATTCTTGCCCCAGAAGCATCCAGGCCTTCTGGAAAGCCTGGGGCGTATACAGGTCAGCCAAGCGAACGTGTTGACGCTGCAGCCGGTCGGCCAGGGTCTGGCATGCGAGCTCCCGGTTTTCGCCCGTCGGGACGCTGAGCTGTTCGAAGAAGGGGCTCTCATACAGGATGCGTGCGAAAAGCTCCCAGCGATCCAGCACCAGATCCCGAACACCAACCACCTGAAGGGGTTTGCCCAGCCGATTCAGGATTTGCTTCATCGGAAGCCTGAATTCCCCGGTGGGCTCCCCCCGCAGGTCCTTGGCGAACTCTCCCTGAGGGTCCAGGACCAGCAAGGCCATCTGGGGATAGCGGGCATAAGCCAGGAGGATCATCTTGGCCAGCACTGACTTGCCGGAGCCCGTCTTCCCGAAGATCCCCACATGATAAGCCTCGCCCGCACCGTCCGGGCCGCTGTCGAAGTGCTTAAACCAAAGGGGGAGCTTCGGTGTGGAGCCGTAGACCCGCCCCAGATAGAACAGCTGACGCTGATAGGGAGCCAGCAAGGCCTCCAGAATCGGATCGTCCACCCGATAGACGGGTGTGCCGGTAGCGGGGACGGTGCCCAGGATGCTGGGGCGGTAGGTGTTCCTATCACGACAGAAGACCGCGCTGACCACCATCTCTCCCTGATGGGTGTCCTGTCGCTCGCTCACCGCATCCACCCGGCCACGCTGCCGGATCAGGCTTCGCATGGTGGGGTCCTCATGCCAGACGTTCCGCAGCCTTATCTCGGTGATCTGTCCGAGCGCATAGTGGCTTTTGCCATCTTGCTGGAATCGAAAGAGGGCGAATTCGCCCACCAGTTTGCGGTTCACCGCGCTGGCCAGGATGTCCAGCGCCAGCTCGGAGGTAGACGACGGTGAGCCTACCACGCCGATGCGCTCCGCCTGATCGATCTGGTAATCCAGGGAATGGTTCGCCATCGTGCGGCCTCCTTATCCTGGAGAGCTTTATCGACCGCCCTCCGTGCGGTATCCGTGCAGATTCAGGAAGATGTCATCCACATCGCCGGCCCAGGTTTCGGCCAGCTGCTGGCTCATCACCTGGCGCAGGGCAGGGATCGCTCGACTCAGATGCTTCACCATCCGATCGGCCAGATAAAGGGGGTAGGGCTCCAGCATGCCGGGGGCGCTACACTGAGCGCGAAGGGCCTGGATGACGGAGGCCAGCCGGGCCATGTTCCCTGCGATGGAGCGGCTCATCTCCAGCCGGACCGCCGGCAGCCAGGCGCGGGGACGGTAATAAGCGACCTGAATCTCGTTGAGCAGGCTGAGGATTTCATCCCGCAGCTTCTCGGCGCCCGGCCGGATGCGATCGGGCAGCAGCTCCAGCTGAAGATGCCAGGGTTGCCGGGGAGGCTCTAAGGGACGGGGGGCGGTAAACTCCCCAGGCTCCAGCAATCCGGTCAGCAGCGCCCGGTCATCCAGGCGCTCCGGCCATCCGAGCTGCCTCCCGATCTCCCGCCGCACAGAGTATTTGGGCACGCCTATCCATGCCCGATCGGTTCGCTGCGCCTTCAGGACATCCCGATAGGCAAGCAGGTAACCCTCCATATGCTTCACCAGGAACTCGGTCAAGCGAAGATCCGGCGCCTCCCGGGCCCGATTCATCGCCTGGTTGAAGTAGATCAAGGGAGTGGTGAGGGAGCCATCCAGGAAGACCACATCGTGGGGAGCCTGAACGGCCAGCTCCAGCTCCATGCCGATCATCACCGCCCGGGCCAGCGCGCCGGTTTCCTCCTCATGTCGTTCCGTCTGCATATAGGCCCGATGCCGGGGCTCCGGCCAGTGCCGTGTCTCTGAGGGAGGGGTCAGGCCTTCCACCGCCACCGCCACCGCTGCGACCAGGTCCGTGGCGATGAGCCGCTCCACCGCGTATGCTCCATCTACCCCGCAAGTGGTAGGGACGGGAACCGCCGGCAGGTCGCCTTCTCGTTGCAGGAGACCGCTCTCCCTGAGCGCCTGCCGGCGCTCCTGGCGTGCAGCCCGGAGGGCCCGGAGCTCTTCCCCTACGCGATGGCTGAGCGTGCCGGATTGCTCGAGGAGCTCCTCCACCAGGCCCGCCGGGAGCTCTGCGAAAGGCCGCTCCGCCTCCGGGATCATCGTCTTTATCCTCCTTCGTCCACGATCAGGAGATCCAGCAGGCGCTCCGGCTCCCACGCACGCCATCTGTCCACCCGACCCGCCCGGGGCAGCAGCCAGCGCTCCCGCCAGTAAGCGGCCAGATCCGCAAAGGGGAGATCTCGATACAGGGGCTCCGCCACCCGCCCCTCCATGTAGTCCTCCAGGTTGTGGATCAGCGGGAAAAGAAAGGCCTCCCGACGGAGCGCGTGGCGCAGGAGAGCGCGAGGAAGCCCCAATCGTTCCAGCGCCCGCACGCAGGTCTGCCACTTGATCCGCGGCCCTACCCCGTAGCCGCCTTTCGTGGAAACCCCCTGAGCCTCCAGAAACCCGCGAAAGAGCGGATACAGGACCTCCAGATGAAAGGTCCCATAGCCTTCGGTGTAACCCAGGGAAACCGCGATCGGCTCGCCGCGATATTGAAGGCGGTTATACAGGCTGGACCGCCCGAAGGCGCTGGTCGTCGTCAGCGCCACCAGATGCGCCGGCAGGATCCGTCCCTCGATCTCCGTCCGACGGCCGCCGTATTTCCTCTGATAGGCCCGGCGCACCTCGTTCGAGGCCGCGGCCAGGGCGACCAGTTTCCCACCCAGGAGATCGCTATACGGCGGCACCGCCCCCAGGGTCTGGATGTCCATGGTCTGATTGACCAGCTCCACCTTGCGCCCGGGCGGATACCGGAAACGCCGATCGCGAGGGGGAAAGGAGAGGGGAGGGGACTGGAGCGCCAGGATGCCGATGAGGAAAGGATGTCCGGACGGCGTGCGGTTGCCCTCATCCAGGATCAGGAAGCGCAACCTTCTGCCATAGCCTTTCGAATAGGGAAGGGACCAGGTGAGGCGGGCCAGGCGGAAGAGACCCGCCTGCCACGGTTCGGCCACCTCCACCAGGACCGGGCGGATCCGTTCCGGGATGACCTGGTCTCCTCGGGCGAAATGGGGGGAGAGCCTCGGCCAGGCCCAGCGGATCCATTCCTGATGCCCACGGAGGATGAAGCAGCGCGCTTCCGCATGCAGCCGGCGCAGGGCATCTTTCCCATCCGGCGCCCGCAGCGTGAGGAGGCCCCGACTCCCGGCATCCACCTCAAACCCCAGCGACCTCAGATGCTCCAGCACCCGGGCCCGCAAGCGATCCCCAGGATCGCTCATCGCCCGCCTCTCTTCCACAACCGATTCGATCGGAGCGTAGCCGCGCTGACCCCTGCCCGCCCTCTGCGTGGTTTGTCTCTATTCTCCTCCCTCTCCATTCCATGGGGCAATTCAAAGCGGAAAGAGGTGCGGCGCGCTTCACGACAAGGCCCGGGAACGCGGGAGGGGGAGCGCCCAGGTGCCTTCGCCGCTCACCCGCAGGTCCTTGCGCTGGAACCACCACCCCGCCAGCAGGAGGAAGACCAGCGAGGCGATCAGCAACCCCACGAGCCAGTCCACCCGCAGGGAACGGACGGCCTCTCCCCCCTGATAGTATGTGAAAGGCGAAAGGCGGGCCAGAGGCTCCAGCCGCTCATCTAGCCGGGCCAGCGCGGTCAGGAAGAACCCCGCAACCAGCAACGTCCCCGCCACCGCCGCCGCGACCCGCCGGGAGGGCAGCGCCAGGCTGAGCCACAAGGACAAGCTCCCGAACAGCCACAGCAGCGCGAACATCGTAAGAAAAGGCATTAGCATCTCCCACGGCCCCAGGCCCAGATGCCGGGAGAGCGGCCGCGCGAGGATCAGGCCCAAATACGAGAGCCCCAGGATCCCCCCGGTGGCCACCAGGAAGGCCAGGACGCGGGCGGCGAAGAACGCCCACCGGCTCACCGGCTGCCCGAGGAGCAGATCCAGCTGTCCTCCCTCCTCCAAGCCGGCGATCAGGGCGCTGCCGGCGAGGATGGCGAAAAACCCCAAAAAGAGCGGCAGCCAGGAGAAGAACTGCGCGTGTAGATACGTCGCCGGATCCGCGATGTCCTGGATCTCCCCGAAGAAGACCAGCAGCTCCCGGGGATAGGCCCGCAGCAGCTCCTCCCACTGGGCCCGCTGCTCGAAGATCGTGTCATAGAAGGGGATGAGATAGCCCCCCAACAACCCCAACCCCAGCCCCCAGCCCACCATCGCCCAGCGGAATCCGGACAGCGTGTAACGAAAGACCGCTTTCATGGATGGGCCTCCGAAGACGCAGGGGAAGGCTCATAATACGCCAGGAAGATCTCCTCCAGGCTCGGGCGCTCGGTCTCCAGATCCCGGATCGGGAAGGCCGCCAGGGCCTTGATCAGGGGATCCATCCGCCCCTCTACCTGCAGCAGGAGCTCCTCCCCGTCCTCCCGGCGGAGGAGCCGCACGCCGGGCAGAGTTGTCAGCGGCCGGGGATCCACCGGCCCCTCGAACCGGACGCGCACCCGGCGCACGGCGCGGCGGATCAGATCCTCCGTCCCGGCCACCTCCACCACCACGCCCTGCCGGATGATCCCCACCCGGTCGGCCACCTGCTCCACCTCGCTCATGATGTGGGAGGCGAAGAACACCGTGGCCCCCGCGTCCCGAGCCTCCCGCATCAGCCGCAGGACCTCCTGCTGCATCAGGGGATCCAGCCCCAGGGTGGGCTCGTCCAGGATCAGCAGCTCCGGCCGGTGCATCAGGGCCTGGATCACCCCCACCTTCTGCTTGTTGCCCTTGGACAGATTGCGGATGCGGGGACGCAGGTCCAGATCCAGCCGCTCCGCCAGCGCCCGGACGTAGGCCCAGTCCACGGTGTTCCCCCGCATGGCGGCGAAGAGGCGGAGGGCGCCCTCCACGGTCATGTTCTCATCGAAGTGCAACTCGCCCGGGAGATACCCCACCCGCCGCCGCACCGCCACCGGGTCGCGCTGGGGGTCGATCCCCAGCACCCGAAGGAACCCCGCGTCGGGACGGATGAGATCCAGCATGCAGCGGATGGTGGTGGTCTTGCCGGCGCCGTTGGGGCCGAGGAAAGCGAAGATCTCCCCCCGGCGTACCTCCAGGTTCACCCCGCGCAGCGCCCGCACCCGACCGTAGGATTTCACCAGATCGCGGATCTCGATGGCGAGGGCTTCGCGCATCTTTCACGCTCCTTCTCGGAGAGCTCGATCCTCTGCCGCCGCGACCATCCCGCCCGAGCCTCCTCACAGAGCCAGGCCATCGTCCTCCGCCCAGGCGCCCACCCTCCGGGCCCGCGGACAACGGACCGGGCGGCGCGCAGCACCTCTCCGCGCCGCCGCCGCGGGTTAAGCCCTTTCTTCGTGTAGTATTCTAGTCTTCCGGAAGCTTCGAGGAAAGCCTGCCAGGCTCATGTCCTTGAATGATCGGAGAGGGACAGAGACCACCCCCCCTCTCGTTGCGCCATGGGGTTCCAGCGGGACAACTACCCGCCATCGCCCTCCATCCCATCTTCGATCATCGGAGAGGAAGAGCCGCGATCTTCCGCCCCGAACCTCCGTCCTCGATGACGCAAGGGTGCGGCGAAAGCCGCTCCGTTAACTTCCAACCCCCGGTTCTCGATGAGGCAAAGGTCGCGGCGGAAGCCGCTCCTACAACAAACACAGGGGTGCCGAAATGAATTTCGGCTTACAATCGGAAGAGCTCCGGCCCTGAACCCTCCGTCTTTGAGGCGGCCGGAGATCGTGGGGGAAGCCGCGACTCCCGCATCGATCTTTCTCTCCCTTCGTTGGGCCATCGGTTCGCGCAGGGCCCCTACAGGCTGCTGACCGGCATCCAAACCTCCAATCATTGAAGAGAAGAGCCACCCGCCATCCCCCATACTCGCCTAAGCGCGAAATCCCTCACCGCCACATCCCCCAGGAAAACAGAGGGGAAGGCCCGTTGCCCGCCTTCCCCTCCGGAGCGCTCCGGGAAAACCGACC
This sequence comes from Thermoflexus sp., assembly GCF_034432235.1. Classification (NCBI taxonomy): domain Bacteria; kingdom Bacillati; phylum Chloroflexota; class Thermoflexia; order Thermoflexales; family Thermoflexaceae; genus Thermoflexus; species Thermoflexus sp. The sequence continues at coordinate 28,762 of NZ_DAOUCJ010000096.1, forward strand.
GCTCCTCGGAGCCGCTTACGGCACCGTCACGCACGACCGATTGTTCTTCGGGTTCCCGTCCGCGTTCTGCGGCACCACCCCGCTGGCGCAATTGGTCGCCGGCTTCTGGTTCACGGTCGCCGTGAACTGGATCTGGACGAGGTACCCCGGCGGCAGCGGGTTGACGGCGGCGCACGAGGCGCCGCTGCAGGACCAATCGGCCGCCGCCGCCGACGGATTGAAGACCAGGGGTCCGCTGAAGCTCATGGAGCCGGAAGGGTTGGCGGTGTCGGAGATCTGCGTGCCGATGGGGCACGGCCCCGATCCGATGTTGCTGACCGTCACGACGACCGTGAAGACCGCCGGATTGCTCGTCGGCTGCATGGACTTATCGACGACGAGGTCGCACATCCCGGCCGGCGTCGAGGTGGCCGTCGGGGAGGGCGTCAGCGAAGGGGTCGGGGTTTGAGTGGCCGTGGCCGTCGGGGTGCGCGTGGGCGTCTTCGTCACAGTGGGCGTCGGTGCGGGGATCAGCTTGCATTTGCCCGCTGGACCGGCGTTATAGATGGACTGGATCTCACCCTGCGTGAGCGCCCGGTTGAAGATCTCCACCTCGTCGATGACGCCGTTGAACGTGCGCGGATAACCGACGGCGCGAA
>NZ_DAOUCJ010000097.1 GCF_034432235.1 Thermoflexus sp.
TGCAGGGGGCAAAAGCCCCCTGCGGGGGGTGTCCCCCCCACCTTCTCCCTTCACCTCCTGTAAGGATGCTATAATTCCAGACAGCAACCTTTCAGGGCCGATCGACGCCCTCGGCTCCCGAAGCCTCCAGGGAAACCGGCTGCCCAACGTCTGGGGAAAGACGCCATGCCCGCTCGGGTTCGGATCGATTCGGAAACCCGCACGGTGACCGTGGAGTGGCCAGATGGCTTCCGGCGAACCTTCTCCTGGTCCCGATTGCGGGCCGCCTGTCCCTGCGCCCTGTGCCGCGCGGAGGCCCAGCAGGCTCAGGGGGATCCCCTGTTTCTGCGCCCCCGGCCGGATGATACGCTGATGGATTTCGCCTACGTGGGAAATTACGCGGTGCGCTTCTTCTGGGGGGACGGCCATTCCTCCGGCCTGTATACCTGGCGCTATCTGCGCGATCTGGATTCAGCGTAGAGGAACCGGTCCTCCTCTCTCCTGTGGCCCCCAGGGCCGCGGGAAGACGTGAAGTTGAAGTATGGAAAGGAGCTCGCTCTCCCGATGGCCCGTCTGGTCCTGATGGGATCTCCCGCCTTCGCCTTGCCGACCTTCCAGGCTCTGGCGGAGGAGCACGAGATCGCCGCGGTCTTCACGCAGCCGGATAAGCCGGCCGGCCGCGGCTTACGGCCCACCCCGCCTCCGGTGAAGATCTGGGCGGAAGCGCGGGGGTTGCCGGTGTTCCAGCCCCGTTCCCTCCGCCGGGATCCGGAAGCGGTGGCCCGGCTGCGGGATCTCCGGCCGGATGGGATCATCGTGGTGGCTTACGGCCTGATCCTGCCTCCGGAGGTCCTGCAGCTTCCCCCTTATGGATGTCTGAACCTCCATGCCTCCCTGCTCCCCCGTTATCGAGGCCCGGCGCCGATCCAGGCCGCCATCCTGAACGGCGATCCCGAGACGGGGGTGACCGTGATGTTGATGACCGAGGAAGTCGATGCCGGGCCGATTCTGGCGATGGAGCGGGAACCGATTTACCCCGAAGATACGGCGGAAACGCTGGGGGAACGTTTGGCCCGGCGCGGGGCCCGGCTGATGCGCGAGACCCTTCGCCGCTGGCTGGCCGGGGAGATCATCCCCCAGCCCCAGGATCCCTCCCAGGCCACCTACTGCCCACGGATCACCAAGGCCGACGGCGAGATCGACTGGCGACGGCCCGCCGTGGAGATCGAGCGGCGGATCCGCGCCTTCACGCCGTGGCCCGGAACGTATACGTTCTGGAAAGGACGTTTGCTGAAAATCGGCCGCGCCCGGGTTCGCTCCGATCTCCAGGCCCCGCCGGGGCGGGTGATACCGGTCGATCGGGGGGCCGCAGTGGGCACGGGGGAAGGCGCCCTGATGCTCCTGGAAGTCCAGCCGGAAGGCAAGCGAATGATGCCCATCGAGGCCTTCCTGAACGGGCATCCGGATTTCCTGGGGGCGACGCTGGGGCGGGAGGCATAGCATGGATCCGGCGGCCGCCCTGGAGACCACCCTGGTCTTCCTGATCACCAGCATTTTGCTTTATATGGTCCAGCGGGCGCTGCATCGCCATCTCCAGATCGCGCTCCATCGCCTCACGGGCCATCCGGATGCGGCAGTGATGCTTTACTGGGCCCTTCTATTCCCGGGGGTTTTCCTCCATGAGCTGAGCCACTGGCTCGCCGCCATGCTCCTGGGCGTCCGCCGCTATCGCTTCGCGATGTGGCCTCAACGGTCCGGCGGGCAGATCCGCCTGGGCGCCGTGCAGCTGGCCGAAGCCGATCCCTTCCGGATGAGCCTGATCGGCGCCGCGCCCCTGGGAGCCGGGCTGATGGTCATCGCCCTTGTGGGCGGCCGCTGGCCGGACGCTCCCGCTTCCGGTATCGCGCTGTGGGGCACCGCATGGCAGGTGCTGCAATCGCTCCCGCAGCGGGAATGGGGATGGGTGGGGTTCTATCTGATTTTCACGGTGGGCAATGCGATGTGGCCCAGCCCTTCGGATCGGGCGGCATGGCCGGCGATCGGGGTCGCCGGAGGTCTCCTCGCCCTTCTCTTCCTGCTCGCCGGCCCGATCTCGCTCCACCAGGCCCTCATGGCGCTGGCGATGGAAAGCCTCGCCCGGCTCATCCCCCTGCTCACAGCCGTGCTCCTGGTGAACCTCCCCATCCTGGCGGGGCTGATCGGGCTCAACGTGCTGCTCCCGATGACCCGCGGGAAGCCGGACGCTGTCCGGTAATGCCCAGGGCTCTTCCCTTGCGAATGAGCAGAGGTGCAAGTGGGTGCCTTCAGCGTGTCTCCGCACCAGAAGCTCGGATCCCTTCACCGGCATGCCTCAATTTCGTCGGAGAAGAAAGCCACCGGCTGACCAGCCGGAGGACCCTCTGCAGACAGCCGATGAAGCAATACACTCTCGTGCCCGGCTAAACTATAACCGGCGTGAGATTTTGGAGCGTCACTTTGCGCTCTTCCTTCAGACGGAAAACATACGCCGAAGCATCCAGGATCTCGATGCCGACGATCCGTCCGTCCGGGGCATAGTTGATGGCCACCTCTTCGGATAATCGGTAGGTGGTTACCTCAGCCGGTTCATCGCTCAGCCGGATGTATAAGGCATCTACCTCAGGATCATAAATAACTTGCATCTCAATCCTCCCGGGTTAGAAGTAAAACGTGTAAACGGTCACCACAACCAACCGTTCGGGTTCTTCGGCGACGATGGCCAATGCCTGCTTGATAGCATAGCGCCGACCACCCCACAAGCGTCCATAGTCGTCCATGTTTGGCCGGCACCTGTTCTCCTGAGCGGATGGTTTCAATCCCTTCCTCCTCAGTTGCTCCGCGCTCGGTCATCTGGAGCATAGCATGGCGAGAGAAATAGATCGGCTTCATCTCTGTGATTCCCCGAGATGGCGCTTTGCGACGTTCATTTCTCTGGACCCGGCGCCCCATCCAGCTCGTATCACATTTTACATGATGCGGCCGGCTTCCGTTTTGATGACCACGGCCACCACTGGCACATTTTCCGGCCCCATCTCGCGGATCACTACGGTGATGCGCCCGTCGGCGGGGCTCCATTGGGCGGAATGGGGATCGGCCATCTTCCCCGCCTGCGCGACAATCCACCCCAACGAATCCTGCTCGCCGTGCTGGGTCTGACCGGGGTGGAACTCGCGGCGGGCGTGCCCCTTGCTTTCCAGGATCACCACACCGCTATCGGGGGTGAAAAAGACGCGGCCGAAGCCGGGGTGAGGCGGGTCAAAGGGAATCTCGCAGCAGATGATGTCGCGCACATTGCAGCACACCCTTCGATTTTGATCGCATCCACGATGCTTTGATTGGTCAAGTTCCAGAAACGGTTGTGGGATATGGCCAGGCAGCGGCACCCGTGATATACTGAAAACGCCACCGACCCGGAATGGGCGGTGAGCCGGTGGGAGGGCATCCGCTTCATGATTCTCCTGCAACCGCCTGGAATGCCATGGGGCGACCGGGACGGTGCGGCCAGGGATCCGCTCCCGATTCCCTCTTTATCCCCGCTTGCTGAATCCGCGGGTTCTCCCCCGGCCCGGGAAGCCGGCGCAACCATCCCGTGGCCATCCATGGCGTCCGACCCGCTCCGGGGAAGCCGTGGGAGGCTCTCCCACTTATGGCTTTCCTCTTCACCGCGCCTGCATCCCCACGACCTCCCCAAACCCTCAGGAGGGGACCATGGCCCGAAAAAAGGTGACCATCCACACCCTTCAAGCCCGGAAAGCGGCTCGCGAGCCCATCACGATGATTACCGCGTATGATTATCCGACCGCCCTCGCCGTGGATCAGGCAGGCGTCGATGTGATCCTGGTGGGGGACTCTCTGGGCATGGTGGTCCTCGGTTACCCCAACACGCTCCCGGTGACGATGGAGGAAATGCTCCATCATGCGAAAGCCGTCGCCCGGGCGAACCCTTCCGCGCTGCTGGTGGGGGATCTCCCTTTCATGGCCTACCAGGCGGATATCGCGGAGGCTGTTCGGAACGCCGGCCGGTTTCTGAAGGAGGCCGGCATGGATGCCGTCAAACTGGAGGGGGGTCAGGAGATGGTTCCCACCATCGAGGCCATCATGCGCGCGGGGATCCCGGTGATGGGCCATATCGGCCTTACCCCCCAATCTCTGCATAGGCTGGGCGGCTACCGCCTCCAGGGGCGCACGGCCGCCGATGCCCGACGCCTGCTGGAGGACGCCCTGGCCCTCGAAGCCGCCGGTTGCTTCGCTATTGTCTTGGAGATGATCCCCGAGCCGGTGGCCGCGGCCATCACCCAGCGCCTGCGCATCCCCACCATCGGCATCGGGGCGGGGGCCGGCTGCGATGGGCAGGTGCTGGTCCTCCACGATCTCCTGGGCCTTTTCGACCGCTTCACGCCGCGGTTCGTGAAGAAGTATGCCGATCTCCACAGCGAGATCGTGCGCGCCGTTCAGGCCTATTGCGAGGACGTGCGCGGTCGTCGTTTCCCCGCCCCGGAACATGCCTTTTCTATGGATCCGGAGGAGCTGGCGGCCTTCCAGGCGATGCTGGAGGCCTTCCCGGCCCCCACACCGATGGAGGAACCCCGATGATGCGGATCGCTCTGCTGGGCACCGGGGCCATGGGGACCCTCTTTGGGGTTCGCCTGGCCCCCATCGCGGAGGTCTGGATGCTGGGCACATGGGCGGAGGCCCTGCAGGCTGCGCGGAGGCATGGCCTGCGCCTCACAACCCCTCAGGGGGAAGAGACCGCCCCCGTGGCCGTCGCTGCCGACCCCATGGAAGTGCCCCCGTGCGATCTCGCTCTCATCCTGGTGAAGGCCTATCAAACCGAACGGGCGGCCCGGTGGGCGGAGCAGGTGCTCCGCCCCGATGGCGTCGCCCTGACGCTTCAGAACGGCCTGGGGCCCTATGAGATCCTTCGCGAGCGCTTAAGCGCCGCCAGGGCCTTCCAGGGAGTCACCACCATGGGGGCGACGCTCATGGCTCCTGGCCACGCCCGGCTGGGCGGCGAGGGCCCGATCTGGCTGGGCCCCGCATCTTCGAACCGGCGGCAGATCCAGAAGATCGTCGATCTCCTGGAGCGAGCGGGGTTCCAGGTGGAGGTCCAGGAGGACCTGCAGGGGGTGATCTGGGGGAAACTGGTGGCCAACACGGCCATCAACCCCATTACGGCCCTCTTTGACGTTCCGAACGGGGCTCTGCTCGCACGTCCGGATCTCTGGCGCCTGGCCCGTGGGGTCGCGCGGGAGACCGCGGAGGTCGCCCGGGCCCAAGGGATCCCCCTGCCCTTCGAAGACCCGGAGGGCTTTGTCGCGGAGGTCTGCCGGCGGACATCGGAGAACTCTTCCTCCATGCGTCAGGATTTCCGTCGGGGGCGCCCGACGGAGATCGACGCGCTGAACGGCGCAGTGGCCGCCATCGGGCGGCGAATGGGGGTCCCGACCCCGTTGAACGAGGCGCTCTGGCGCTGGGTCAAAGCGGTGGAGGAACGACGGGGTATGGCCATGCGACCCGCAGAGCTGGAGCGGGGGCCGTCACCCGCCCTCGCCCAACAGATGGATCGAAGGAGCTTGAAAGGCCACGGAGGGTGAAGGTAAAGGCAAAGGATACAGGCCGGGTGGAACGCCTTCGACCGCTCACCGGGTTTCTCCGAAAACTATCATCGCGTGGAGGTTGACCATGCAGGTGGCCCGCACGATTGCAGAAGCCCGTGCCATCCGGCGGGCTCTTCCTGGCACATGGGGGTTCGTGCCGACGATGGGATATCTTCACGACGGGCACCTCTCCCTGGTCCGTCGGGCCCGTGCGGAGAATGACCATGTGGCCGTCAGCATCTTCGTGAATCCCACCCAGTTCGGGCCCCACGAGGACTATAACCGCTATCCCCGCGATTTAGAGCGGGATCTTCAGCTGCTCACGCCGCTGGGGGTGGATCTCGTCTTCGCGCCCCCGGTGGAGGAAATGTATCCGCCCGGCTTCCAAACCTGGGTGGTGGTGGAGGAGGTCAGCCGGCCGTTGGAGGGCGCCGCGCGGCCCGGCCACTTCCGGGGCGTGGCCACCGTCGTCACCAAGCTTTTCAACATCATCCAGCCGGACCGGGCGTATTTCGGCCAGAAGGATGCGCAGCAAGCCGTGGTGATCCGACGCATGGTCCAGGATCTCAACATCCCGGTGGAGATCGTGGTTTGCCCAACAGTTCGGGAACCGGATGGCCTAGCGATGAGCAGCCGGAACACTTATCTGGGCCCGGAGGAACGGCGGGCGGCCACGGTGCTGTTCCGGGCCCTCCAGGCCGCCAAAGCGCGCTATGAGGAGGGGGAACGGGATGCCGAGCGCCTGCGAGCGGTCATGCGCGAGGTGATCCAGGCTGAGCCGCTGGCCCGGCTGGATTATGTGAGCGTGGCGGATCCAGAGACCCTGCAGGAATTGAGCCGGGTGGAGGATCGGGCGCTTCTCTCACTGGCGGTCTACATTGGGAAGACGCGGCTGATCGACAACATCCTCCTCCCGGAATAAGAGGAGCACGGGGCGGTTGCAGGATGCGTCGAATGAATTCGACCTCCAAAGGCCTTCGGCCGATGGCCGGCCTTAGGGCGTCGAATGAATTCGACCTTTAGAGGCCTTCGGCCCACGGCCGGCCTCCGCCGGCCGAAGGGGGTTTTTGCGTCGGCACAGGCCGACGCGGGGCGCGTTAGCGCCTCACGAGGCCGATTTCAATCGGCGTGAAAGGCCTCCGGCCCATGGCCGGCCAAAAAGTCTTCCGCGTCGGCGCAGGCCGACGCCGGGCGCGAGCGGCGACGGAAGGTCGGAGCTGAAGCGTCGGGGCGAAAGCCCCTCCGACCAGCGGGGAAATGAATAGCGATCCGCCAGGCGGAGGGCAGCCGTTCCAGGAGGGAATTCGAATGCTGCTTTGTCTGGATATCGGGAACACCAACATCAAGGCCGGGGTTTTCGATGGAGAATCCCTGATCGCCCACTGGCGGTTCTCCACCCAGCGCCATCGCCTGGCCGATGAATACGCCGCCCTGTTCATGAACCTCTTCGCCCTTCACAGGATCCAGCCGCACGAAATCCGGGGCTGCGCCATCGCCTGCGTGGTGCCTCCTCTTCGGGCCGTGTTCGAAGAGATGATCCGACATTACCTGGGCGTTGAACCCCTCATGGTGGGACCTGGGATTAAAACCGGGATCCGGCTGATGGTGGAGAACCCGCGGGAGGTCGGCGCGGATCGGGTGGCGAACGCGGTGGCGACCTTCCGATTGTATGGAGGGCCGGCGATTGCGATCGCCTTCGGGACCGCCACGGTGTTCGATGTGATCTCAGGGGAAGGGGAATACCTGGGTGGGGCGATCGCCCCGGGGATCCTGGTGGCCGCGGAAGCGCTGGTCACCTCAGCCGCCCAGCTCTACCAGGTGGAGCTCATCCGGCCTCCCCGGGTCATCGGCCGCAACACGATCCAGGCCATGCAATCCGGTCTGATCCTGGGGTTCGCCAGCATGGTGGAGGGGATGATCCGCCGGATTCAAGCGGAACTGGAGGAGCCCGCGCGGGTGATCGCCACCGGCGGCCTCGCGGATATCATCGCCCATGAGGTTCGGGCCATCCAGGTGGTGGATCCCCACCTCACCCTCCATGGGCTTCGATTCCTGTTCGAGCTCAACCGCCGGGGGAAATAGAAAGGCGCCCCCACAAAATGGAGCAAGGGGGTGGATCCCTTCCAGGGATCCACCCCTCCCGAAGCGCCATGGATCAGGAAGCCCAGGGGCGCAACCGGAGCCATCGGGCCAGTAAAGCGAGCAGCAGCAACACCCCGATCGCGCCGAACCCCCACCCGATGGTGCTCCCCCCGGTTTGGGGCAGCCCCCTCGGCCGCGGGGTAGGGGTGGAACGGACGGGGGTGGCCGTACTCAGGGAGGTCGGGGTAGTGGTCGGCTGGCCAGCCACTGCCACCGGTGAAGGAGGTGTGGCGGTCGGGATCGGGGTAGGACGCAGCGTAGGCGTATAGGTCGGCGGCAACGGGCTCGGCGAAGGAAGCGGCGTGCGGGTTGGCGCCCCCGCCGGCGCGGCCGGCCGCCCCCGAGCCGGGCCGCTCAGAGCCAGATACAGGCCGATCGCGAACAGGAGCGCTACGAAAAGCCCTCCCAGAACCAGCACGCCCACCAGGAACGCCCGGTTCTGACCTTCCTCGGGGGGCAGCTCCTCCAGATCGATGTCGGCCATGGGCATTGCCTCCTTGTCAGGATCCTCAGCCTCGCTCTCCTTCCGCCAGGCAGGGCGCGGTATGTACCCCGCCTTTCTCCACCCCGCGGATTTCATCCAGGAGGAGGAAGCATCCTTGAGGCTCAGACCAGCAACATCATCCGTATCCCTCAGGGCCGGGGCGAACAGCTTCATCGCTCGCCGACCCAATCCATCGATGAACGCTTAAGAGCGAAGGATTTCCATGTTATAAACCGGGATCCAGACCTTTCCCTCCCCTCCGTCCAGCTGAATCTCCGCACACCAGCTCCGCAGACCGCTATCCAGCGTCCATGGATAAGGCGAAATCCTCAATACCGTTCCCGTGCGTCCCCGATATGGCTCCCGCAACAGGCGCACCTGGACACCAGGACGGAGATCGACCTCCCCGGCGGGCTCCAGAGGAGGGGGGTTCTCCGTAGGAACCGGGATGAGGATCTCCGGGCGACCCGGCCTACCATCCGAGCCCAGCAATGGCTGCACCACGAAAGCCTCCCGCCCTTGATAGAGGGAAAAGATCCGGAAGATCCCGGGATGCATCGGAAGACGACCGAATCCCTCGGTTAAAACGACAGGGAAAGAAAGATCGCGCACCATCGACAAAAGGGAAGTCTCCATGCTCCCGGCGATGATCCCACGAACCTGGAGCCGCTCTGCCTGCTCCAGGGCGCTGGGTTCGATCCATGCTCCTCCCACTACGATCGTGCCCTGAGCGACCGGGTCGATCGCCCGCGCCCGCAACGGCTCCGCCCCGCTGGTGACGATCCGGATCATCCCGCTGAATTCCGCTCCGCTGGACCAGAAGGCCTGGATCAGGGCACCGGTAGTTTCAATCACCGCGCCGTAGGCGGGAAGGACCTCCACCACCTTCCCCGGGAACCCTGCCCGGAGCTCCAGGGAACGCATCCCGGCCCGGATCAAGACCTTCCCTCCTCCGACCATGGCGATCTCCCCATCCACCGGCGAGCGCACCCGCAGGGTGCGCAGGCCCAGCCAGATCCGACGCCTCGCCAGGACCTCCTGCGCTCGCACGGAAGCGCCGGGCTTCCGCTGCAAATACGCGGCGGCCCGCTGAGGCGAGACCTTCAGGGCGCGGGCGATATCCACGATTACTACCCCCGCCGGTTGCTCCGCCACGGCCAGAACGGTGGCCGCATCCACCGCATCCCCGCGCTGAACCCGCACCTTCCCGGGGATCGGCAATCGACGCTCTCGACGGATCGTCGCCAGGGGTATGAACGTAACGGCCTCCGGGTAGAAACGCAGTGCTTCCATCATGGGTTATGCTCGAGAGCAAAGATGGTCCCCGCGTTCCTCCGTTCAAAGCTCGCGCAATCGGTCTCCGATGGAGAAGGCGAGATGTCCCTCTCCCGCAGCCCAAACGGCCACGAGAGAAGAGAGCGCGCGCATCCTTCAGGGTCGGGCCGGCCCGGGAAACCCCAGAAGGAAAACCGCATCAAAGGCCCCCGCCCAGGGCACCGATATCCCAGAGCCAGCGCTGGATCTGCTCCCGGCGCGCCTCGGGATCCTCCGCCAGCTGGAGCGGACGGCCCCGGCCATCCACAATGAGCCCCAACCATCCGCCCACAATCCGGATCCGCCGAGGGGCCCGTCGAGGCCCCCAACCCAGATCCACCGGGCGCCGCATCCGGAACCGCCGCAGTTCGGTTTCCCCCACCCCTGGAATGGGGACCACCTCCAGCCGTCCCCCCCGGGCCTCAATTTCATACACGGACTCAGAGCCGTCCGGCCCACGATGATGCACCTCAACGGTGAACAGCAACTCATCCAGAGCCACCGGGCCGTCCAGGGCGGGAGCCAGAACGGTGGCCATGGGGATCCACGGCCGGCTATGGATCACTTCCACCGCCAGCAAGGCATCCATCGCCGCCAGAGCCCCCAACGCCGGGGTAACCCCCACTGGGTCCCAAAGCAGAGTGGTGAGGCCCACCGGCTGGAGGGCATCCAGCGCCATCAGGGCCAGCGCGCCTGGGCGGGCATGAGAAGCAAAGGCTCCCCCAGTTAGAAGAATAGGCTCGAAAGCCCAGGCGGATCGCCCCAGTTCCGGCCAGAGCGTTCGCAGCTGTTCCCAGGCTTCCGCCAGGGCCTCGCGGGCGAACGCCAGCTCGATCCACATTTCTTCGATCGTTTGAGGGATGGAGAGGGGGTGCATGGCCTTCGTCCAGACGAAGGCTTCCATGGTTTCTGGACGGACCTCCTGAGGAAGCCATCGGGCGATGCGCTCATATCCCCGGCGTTGATACAGGCTCAGGATCCCCTGGCCGATCCCGCTCTCCGATTGCACGATTTGGGCCAGCAACCCGCCGTGGGCGGCCGTGACCACGGTATGATTCCCCCCCACATCCACCACCAGTGTCCCTCGATCCGGGGTCTCCAGGCTCAGGTAACGGGCCACATGGCTCAGCGCCCGGGCCGTCGGCACAACCTCCCCCCGGGCCCAGCTCTGCAAAAGAGAGAGGCCGGGAAGGCTCGCCAGCGCCCGCTCCACGTATCGCTGGTCCATCGCCTCCACCACCGGGCCGATGTGCTCCACATCCGCCCGGGGGCGGACGTTTTGCAACACCCGGAGGGGAAGCTCTCGACCGGCCAGGGCCACGGCTTCCTCCCGCAGGATCGCATTTCCGGCGAAGAGGATCCATGGGCGTTCTCCTTCGGGATGCAATCGGGCCGCCAGGGCCGCTGTTTCCAGGAGCGCCTGAACCGGCCGGACCGCTCCGCCGTCCATCCCTCCGGCGATTGCCACCAGCTGGGGCTCGGCAGCGATTAAGGCCTGCAACCACTCTTCCTCCGTTTGATGCCGCCCATCCAGGGGGGCCACCGAAAGGACTTCGGTGATGTAGGTGTAAGCGCTGGCCGCTGCCCGTCGGAGGCTGGCGAGGCTCCACTCCGGCGAAAGGCCTCCCAGGACCACCCGGATCGGAGGGGCCGCGCTCAGGGTCAACAGACACGCATCCACCCCCGCCCCTGTGGAGAGCTCAGGGGCAATCAGGATCCCCTGCGGATCCAGGAGAGGACGACCGGAAATCATGCTGAGATGCTCCAGCGCCCGGATCCCTCCCAGAGCCAGGTGAGGATGGGATCCACGCGGATGGGTAGGGGCGCTGGCGGCGGCCACAAAGCGAAAACGATCCTCTACCCGGGCAAACAGATGCGCACGGGTCTGTGTGCTTCCCACATCGATCGTCACCAGGCTCTTCCAGCTCATCTCCACTCCATCCCAGGGCTTTGAGGGCTGGGCGGAGCGCCCTCGGTGCCCTGCCCGGCCACCGAACGGCCTAACGCCACCATTGGCTCAATGTCTGAATCAGAAACTCCGCGCGACCGATCAGGAGGGAGATCCCGGTGATCAGCGCGCTGCCGAACAGCGTGCCGAGCGCGAACGCCCATATCGCGCGCCCCAGGGCCTGAACCCCCGTCCAGATGGAGCGCAGAACACGGCCTTGGACCGGGGGACGATAGAATTGAGCCGCTAGCACCGCCAGCATAGTCGCGACCAGCCCCAGAGAGATCCCCCGTCCCGCCCCAGCCACCAGCTGAGGACCAAGGGTTCCCCCCAATGCCCCTGCTCCCGCCACACCCAAACCGATCCCCAGGGCGATGGCCAGCCCGAGATCCCCTATCCACCCGAATCGAGGCACGCCCCCAGCCAGGATCAAAACCCCCAGCCCTGTCTCCAGAAACAGCAGCACCCGCCGCGGCGAATCGGTGGGGGTCATGAGCTCCCGCCACTGGGGGATCAGGACGTTCCAGAGCATCGCGGCCATGAAATAACCCACGCTGAGCCCGACCAGCACACTGGCGGCCAGCCGGTAAATCGCCGTGTCATCGATGAGATAGCTCATGATCATCAGGGTCAGAAGCAAAGCTACGATCGTCCCCGCGGATTCCATCGCCATCGCGCTTCCCCAAACACCCTTGTGTGAGTTTTTTCGCTTTTTCGGACAGCCCAGGCGGATGATCGGTGGAGCGGGACGGATGAGGAAGCTGTCCATCTCCCCCCAACCCGCTTATTCCGGAATCCCCGTCGGCCTTCGGAAGAGGCGGATTCCCAGCCCCACACCGATGAGGGCAATGACCAGCACCTGGAGGACCGTCTGCGCCTGAAGGTCGAAGAAGGCCGGGCTGCCCTCCGGAACCGGTCCACCCAGCAGCAACGCGTCCCGCAGGCCGATCGCGACCGCTTGCAGCTGCCCACTCTCCCGATAAGGGGCCACGTAGGGGGCCAGGTTCGCGCCGACCGCGGCGATCACCGGTACCTCCGGGGAGAGAACTCCCTGTGTCTGCTGAATCCATCCCCGCAAGACATCCGGCGATCCAGTGATCAGAACCACCAGATTCACCCGGGCGGCCAGGGGATCTTCCCCGAAATCCCGGGCTATGGGGAGCCCCTGCAGGGGCTGCCCCCGATAATCCATCCCCAGCTGGCGGAGGGGACGAGTGAGGAGACGAGCGACGCCCACTTCCTGACCCGGATAGTAGCCCAGATGGGCCACCCGCTCGCCGTAATCCGGGCGCGCCTGAATCGCCTGAGCGGCTTGAGCCGCTCCCCATGGGGAGAGGCTCACGGTCAGCACGCGAACCCCCCGGGCAGCGAGCCGCTCGAGGATCCGCTGGAGATAAGGCTCCAGCTCTGCCGCGCGATCCGGCCCGTAATCCACCGCGACCAGGGCGATGCCTCCGGCGGGCGCTTGATCCAGACGGGCCAGGAAATCCACGGGAGGCATCAGGAGAGCCGGCTGGAAGAAGGGCAGCGGCCAGTAGAGCCCCAGGATCAACGCGCCGATGAGAAGCGCGAAGAGCAGCCAGCGCTCCAGCGCGGCAACCAGGCCGGCGGGGGCAGGCTCCACCGCTCGCTCCCCGGGCAGGAACGCCAAGCCCTGATCCAGCAGGCTCCGCCACGCCTGGGCCCGCGTGAGAAGCTCAGGAGGCGGTTGGGATCGAAGCCGGGCCGCCGGCCCGTGGATCTCGAACAGCCGCACGTTCAACGGCAACACATCCACCAGACCCGCCAGCGGTCCTCGGGTCTCCACAACCGCCGGTTCGATCGTTGGGATTGCTTCAGAGGGAGCCGGGGCCTCTTCTTCGGGCACCGGCCGAAGGGCCTGGAGCCATTCCGGCATTTCGGCAAGCACCGCCTCCAGATCGGTGAAGGGAGGGGCTTCAGCAGGGGCTTCCGCGGGAGGCTCTGCCTGGATCAGGAAAACGCCTGCCTGCGTTGGCAGGGCCTCTTCTAAAGGAATCTCCTCCGCAGTTAGAGGGCTTTCCTCCAGCTTCCATGCCTCAAAAGGCTCATGGGGCACTTCCGGGATGGCTTCTTTCGATTCCTCCGACCACCCTGGGATCTCCTCCGCTTCCAGCTCAAACGGAAACCCTGCCTCGCTTTCTTCCGTCCGTTCTGGAGGGATTTCAACAAAAGGACCGACTTGGGACGGCGTGGGGACCTCCCCTCCCAGTTCCAGAGGCCATTCGATAAACGGCGCAGTTCCTAATGGGGACGCCTCAGGGCCCTGTTCCGGGGCCTCGCCAGGCATCTCCAGCCATGGGAAAGGAGGCTCCTCGCCTTCCTGAATGGGCGGAACGCCCGGAGATGGAAAAGATCCCGCTTCCTCCTCCGTGCTCTCTGTCCCAGACCATAGTTCCGAGATCTCCAGCGGAGCGCCTTCAAAAGGAGGAGAGATGGAAACCTCCTCCGAGGAACCCTCTGGTTCGAACACGGAGGGGATCTCCTCCACTGCTGGCGCCCACGGGATGGGCTCCGACACAGGCGAGGCAGGTTTCTCTTCCTCCAGCCATTCCCACGGCGCGGGAAGAGGAGCCTCCGCGCCGGGCGATTTTTCTCCCTCAGCAGGATGGGGAGGAACCCTTTCTTCCTCCACGCCAGCGATGCCGGCCTCAGCGGGCGTGGCCTCTGGAGCGGGAGGCCAGGCCTCCGATGGGATCTCCGGGAAAAGCTCCTCCAGCGCCGCGACCCAATCCATCCCAACCTCTACGGTTTCAGGAACCTCTTCCTTTGAAGGTCCCTCCGCCCCCCCCATCCCTTCGGACTCCAGGCGGGCACCGCATTGCGCACAGAAGATCACCCCGCTGGGATTCCGATAGCCGCAGACCGGGCACGGGACTCCCTCCTCTATGGAGACAGAAGTCAGGCTGGCTCCGCACTCCTCGCAGGTCGCCTGATCATCCGGATTGGCAGCCCCACAAACTGGACAGGCTTTCATCCCCAACCTCCCCGGGTTCTGCCAGGGAATCTGCCCTCCTATCCGCGCCGCGGAGCAGCGCAGGGCGGAGGGAAAGATCCTTTCGTTGAAGATGGGCATACCTTCGGCGTGCCCGTCCCCGCCAACCGTTCGAAACAGAATTTCGTTTTATCGACCCAGCGGTCGGTCCATCCACAGGAAGACCCGCACCATGAAAGCCACTACGCCGATGGCCACTCCTATCAGGATCCCGCGGATCCCACCGGTGGCCAGTGGGGAGAGCAGCGCTTCATAGAAGGAACCGAACAGAGTGGGGAGAAGGGTTCCACCGGAATGGATGATGAGCACCGTGAGGACGCCGGCGACGAAGAGCGGGACATCAGCGGAACGGCGAGTGCGCGACAGGCGCCAGAGGGCCAGAACCATAAAGAAAGGCAGCAAAGCGCCTATGGAGGCCTCTAAGGGCAACAATCCATATCGATATATCCATCCGGTCCATGGCCCGGTGAGGCCATTCCCTCTAAGGCCGCCTTCTAAAAGGGAAAGCAGAAGGAACGCCAGCGCCGTGAGAGCCGCCACCAGGCTATACGGCCAGCCCTCGGCGCGCGCTCCCACCCGGTGAAAATGGGCCCCCAGAAAAGAGAGGAAGCCCACCACCGCTGCATAAGCCAGGAGAGTGGAACCCAGCTCGGTCAGAGCCTGACGAAAGGTCAGCTGAGGCCACCCATAGGGCAACAAGGTGATGATGATAAACAGGCTCAAAAGGCCCGCCGGCAACGCGCGTCGAACCATCCGTATCTCTCCTTTCCCTATCCTTCCAGGAGTGGAGCGGGGATGCCTCCGGGGCTTCGCTCAACCCACGCCCTCCGGGGACGATCAATGCAACCCCAGCCCCAGAGCCCCAAGCAACAGGAGCGCGATCAACAACCAACGGATCAGATCATGGGTCAGGAGGAGCGCCGATAGGCGCCCTGGGGTCTCCCCCGAAGAGGGCACCGCGAAAGCCTCCTCGCCAACGGCCAGGCGGGGGTCGAAGGGCCACAAGGCAGCGGCCCCGCCCGGATCGGGCATCGAAAACACGGAATGGGCTCCATATCGCTGACCGATCTCTCCCGCCAGCACCGCCTCCTCCCGAAACCGACCGCTCAATATGCTGGCCACCACCGGCTGCGTGCCCAGCAGCAGGGTGAGACCTGCCGCGTAAGCCATCGGGCTGGCGCCAGCCCACCACACCCGATCCGGGGGGATCGAAGCGCCATGGCGTAGAGCGGCATCCTGAAGCGCCCGCCGGGCATATAGCAGCGCCACCGGGTCCGCCACGGTCACGAAGGGGAAGATCTCCCCCGCTCCCCCTTCTCCGACTAGGCGCTCCAAGATCCGCCCCCCGCTCAGCGTCAATGCCGCATCCCGGTCGACCAACCCCCCGGAGCCCAGGGCGAGATGGAGCGGCTGCCCGGCCTCCAGCGCCCGCCCCACCTGTCGAGGGATCCTCCGAAACGGCTCCACGTCCCGGGGAGGGTTCGGGATCCGTCGCGCCATCCAGGCGGCCACGAGGGCCAACACCACGAAAACGGGAAGCATCCATCCGCTGATCATGGAAGCTCCTTCTGATGATCCTGAGCTCGGGAAGCGCCCTCCAGGCTCGCGATCCAGCGGGCGATCCGCTCAGGCCCCAACCACGGGCACAGCAACCATAATCCCTGGGCCAGAGGGAAGCGGAGCGGCGCCATGGCCTCTAGGATCCAGTCGAAATCCATTGGACAGGCCCTCTCCTCATACCGGGTGCTTTCCGGCTTTTTCATCCGCTGCGCCACCTGGATGCCCCTTCAATTAAGGATCCTCGAGGGTAGAATAGCGGCAAAGCTGCCCACTCACCCTCTGGTTTTAAATCAGACGATCCAGCGATTTGCCTTGTCTTGAGTATAAGAGTTTTGACACCTGCCCACAACTGGCCAAGCGGCGATCCGCTCCTGGTCAAGCGAGGGCAGCGCCCGGCACCGGGATCCGGCTCACGATCTCGGTGAGGATCTGCTCCGGGGTGACATCCCGCATCCGGGCTTCCGGGTTCAGGATCAGACGGTGGGCCAGGCATGGCTGAACCAGCGCCTTCACATCATCCGGGAGCACATATTCTCGCCCCCGCAGCACCGCGCGGGCCTGCGCCGTTCGGAACAGCGCCAGAGCGCCCCGCGGGCTGGCGCCCAGATAGATATCCGGGTGCTCTCGCGTCCGTTCCACGATCTCCAGCAGATATCCTTTTACCTCCGCAGACACATAGACGCCGCGGATCTCCTCCTGAGCCCGACGCAGCTCCTCCAGCTGCACCACCTGCTCCAGCGTCTCGATCGGATGGCGGAACTGCTGGGCTTCCAGGATCGCCAGCTCGTCTTTTCGAGAGGGATAGCCCAGATGGATACGCAACATGAAACGATCCAGCTCCGCCTCCGGTAGCGAGAACGTCCCTTCGTATTCAATGGGATTCTGGGTGGCCAGCACCAGGAAAGGCTGGGGAAGCGCATAGGTCACGCCGTCCACGCTGACCTGACGCTCCTCCATCGCTTCGAGCAACGCCGCCTGGGTCTTCGGGGTGGCCCGATTGATCTCATCCGCCAGGACGATGTTCGCCATAATCGGCCCAGGACGGAATTCAAAGGAACGGGTTCCGGGATTAAATATGGAAACACCGGTGATGTCGCTGGGAAGCATATCCGGGGTGAACTGAATTCGACGAAAGATCCCCCCGATGGAGCGGGCGATAGCTTTGGCCAGCATCGTTTTCCCTACCCCGGGCACATCCTCGATCAGAAGATGGCCCTGAGCCAGCAAACCGATCACCGCCAGCTCAACCGCATCCCGCTTCCCGAAAATCACCCGCTCGATGTTCTCGACCAAACGGCGGGCGACATCCTGAGCGAACACAGTCATTCCAGAACCTCCCGTGAGAACAGCATGTCTTTTCCTCCCCATAGCCCTATATCCCACCTCTCCGATAGGGGCCGAACGGCATATGTCCCGCCGGTTTTCCAAACCGGCCCCTCGGATGTCTCACGGATGCTTGGCCATGGGTGGGACCCCGTCCGCCCGCTGAGTCGAAACCCAACGCGCGGAGGTAGCACGCTGTGCTTCTACCTCTATCGACTTAGAGCCGTAACCTTCTGCACGGGCAATGGCTCGGGGACGCGCCCAGGCTACGGGTTCACCGGTGATGATGGCGGCGTCGGCGAGGGCAAGGGTGAACGCGGCAAGGGAACCGTCGCCGTCGGCGCTGGGGTGGGCGCCCTGTATTCTGAACCCCCACTCCAGGGAGTAGCGGTCGGAAGCTCCAGCGGACCAAAGGGTCCGGGTTCTGAGCCTGTCCCTTGAGAAGGAGACACCCGGGAGGTCGGAGTGGGCGCGGCCGGCGGGAGTTGCTCTCGGCCCGGCATCGTCGGGGTGGGGGAAGAAGGGCGAACCTCAATGATGATCCATGGGGTCCCCACCGGCGCGGGGGCCGCGCGGTCGATCGCCGCCGACGCTTCCTTCCCGATGGAGAGCCAGACAGACATCGCCATCGCAAGGGCGAGCATCAGCCCGAACCCCCCTCCTGCCGCCAGCGCGCGATGCCAGCCCTTGAGCGGACCTGGGAGGGTGGCCCATGTGAGGGCCACCCCCGCCAGGGTGAAGAGAGGGCCCTTCCCCACATGAGCGGCCGGATTGGGGATATCTGGGGAAATCGCTCGCCAGGCAACTACCCATTCCCCTATGGCCCCGATCGCGGCGATCAGTGCCAGGCCTGCCAGAACCCGATATGCCCCTACCGTTTCACCAGCCGCCCATGGCAGCAACAAAGCGGGCACTCCGACCAAGAGGACGAGCACCCCCCAGGGATCCAGACCGCGGGTTTCCGGGGATACGCCCCACGGTAACATCGCCCCCAGCAAGATCAGCGCGGGGCCCAGCATCTGCACTCCGGGCGGCAAGCTTTTCTCTTCTTTGGAGCCCACGGCGGTCCCTCCGGGGATGGCGCCTCTTCCAGCCCGCTCCTTACCCAATATATCGCACCTCAAACGCTTTTAAAAAACCCAACGACGGAGGGGATTTCGGGTGACGTTTGTCCGCAGCGGTCTCTATCCCCATGGGAGATCTGCTTTCCCGGGCCGAATGGAGCCCGAACCGTTGGCGGATTGCTTCTCCACAATCAGCGTTTTGAGATAGAGGGTTTCCGGAATCTGGAGGATCCATGGGTGATCGAGAGGTTGATAGGTCACATCGCGCACCCTTAGGCGGCAGCCCACATCGGAGGCCGCCAGGCGGACGGCCTCGATGAGATCCTCCAGACGGATCCAGTAAGCGCATGACGAAAAGAATAGTCCTCCACCATCCTTCAACAGGCCCAGGGCCAGGCGAGCCATCTCCACAAACCGGCGTCGCACCCCCCGCTCCCACTCGACGCGACGCTTCACCATCGCCGGGGGATCCAGCACCACCCAGTCGAAGCGACGGCCCTCGGCGAGCAGCGCCCCCATCATCTCCAGCGCATCCCCCAGGCGGACAGTGACGCGGTCCGCCAGGCCGTTACGGAAGGCGTTCCGCTCCACCTGCCCCAGCGCCCATGGATCTTTATCGATCACCACAGCCGTAGCGCCCGCAGCCGCTGCGTGAAGCGCAAAGGGCCCGATATAGCCGTAAACATCCAGCACCTGATCGCCCGGCCGAACCCATCCTCGCAATCGCCGCCGGTTGTCCCGCTGGTCCAGGTAAAACCCGGTCTTTTGCCCTCGCACCACGCTGGTTTCGAAAACCAGCCCATCCTCCAGGACCTCGATCGGATCCGGCGCCTCCCCCCACAGGAGCCCTGTGCGGGCCTCGAGCCCCTCATCCTCCCGGGCCTCCACATCGCTGCGCTCGTAAATCCCACGGGGGGCAAACAATTCCCGCAGGGCCTCCACAATGCTTTCCCGCCAGCGCTCCATCCCCATGTTCCGGATCTGCACCACCAGCACTTCGCCGTATCGGTCCACAATGAGGCCAGGAAGGTTATCCGCTTCCCCATGGACCAGACGCACCGCATTGGTCCCACGGACCTCCCGCCGGCGGGCCGCCGCATCCATCAGGCGTCGACGGAACCATCCAGCATCGAGGCGCTCTTCGCTCCGGGTGAGCATCCGTATCGGGATCGAGGCGCCCGGGTTGTAAAACGCCTGCCCGATCATGGCCCCAGAGGAATCCCGGACGAGGACGATCGCTCCAGGCTCCGGATCACCCTGGACGTCCGCGATGTCATCGTGGAAAGCCCAGGGATAGAAATTGCGAAGCTTGCGCCCAGCATTCGGTTTCAGAATCACACTCGGCCTCATGGAGATCCCCTCCTGAGGGCCAGAGGATTATTCCCCACCCCCTGCTCTCCCGATCGGATCCCGACGACATCAGCATGGATCGGATCTCAGGCGAAAGAGGTTGCGGTGAGGGGGAGAAATCGGAGTGAGGGATTGAACCGCCCCGCCGCCCATTTCCCCAAACCCCGTCCTCTTGGGGGGACAACAGGGTGTAGACAGGTCTAAGCCATATCCCGCCGACCCACAGAGACAATGAAGGTCTCCAGCGCCACTACGTCGGGAACCTGACCTGTCTTGATGGCCACATCCAGCTCGGCGAGGCTTCGATAGAAAGCCTCCAGTTGCGGCAAAGAGAACGCCACGACCGCCTCGGCGATTTTGCGAGCCGCATACGGATGAAGACCCAACCGATTTCCCGCCTCCGCAGGTGAGAGACCTTTCTCCAGCTGCTCCTTCATCAGGAGCATGAGTCGAAACTGACGAACGATCATGCCGAACAGACCCAACGGATGCTCCCCTTCCCCAAGCAGCCGATGCAGGGCCGTTAGGGCCCGGCGCACATCCCGACGACCCAGCGCCTCCGTCAGTTCGAACAGGCTGATGGGCGCCGCATACGGCACCAGCCGCTCCACATCCTGGGGCATCACCGGCCGACCGGCCGCCCAGGCCACCAGCTTCTGGATTTCTTGATCCAGAAGACGCGGGTCCGTGAGAAGGGCTGCCAGGGCTGAGGCGGCCTGGGGCGTAAAAGTTCCACCATAGCGTTGGGCCCGAGCCATCACCCATTCCGGCAATGCCCGGGGGGAGGGAAGGGGGAAATGTCGCGCCTCCCCCTGATCAGGATGAGCCGCGATCCAGCGTAACAGGGGATGGTCCTCCAGGAGCGTCCGGGGCTCGATCAGGACAAGCATGGTGGTTGGGGGAACAGCGGACAGCGCCTCCAGGAAGGCGGGCTCCTCCCGGGCCCGACGGCGCTCCCGCGTGAACAGGCCCTCGACGATGACCAGACGACAGGCGGCCAGGAAGGGCATAACAGCGCATGCCGCCTGCAATTCGTCGGGGCTCACCCGCCGCCCGTCCAGGATTACGACATTCATCGATTGAGCGGCGGCGTCCCCTACGGACCCCCGGAGTTCCGTCAACGCTTCTTCGATTTCGAGCTCGTTCTCCCCGTGTAGAACGATGACCATATAAAACGCCTCATCAGGCGGCTACCTGGAAACGGATCATTCGAAGAAGCCAGCGGAAGACCTGCGGGAAGCAAGCCGGGTTGCCGATTCACCCCCCACGTGTCTCCACAAAATATCCATGAACCCATCCGCCTGGGAGCGCCCGCACCCCCACGATCTCCAGATCTCCCGGATCCGCTCGGGTGGTCACGTGGGTCTGCAACCATGGACCCAGAGGCTGGGCCGCGATGAGGGCCAGCACGGTCGCCAGGATCACCAGCGGCAACACATCCCGACGTCGACGATGAGGAACCAGCCCCAGCGCCAGAAAGGCGGTCAGGCCTGCGGTGGTGCCGGACGCCACATAGTTCGTCCCACATCCGGGATGGATCGCCCAGTGATGCTCGCCCCGTCGCAACCGCTCCAGGGCTTCCCGCGATGCCGCCGCCACCGCTTCCAGGGGCACGTTCCCGTAAATGTAGAACCCGAAGGGCGTGGAGCGGCCCGCCATCGGCCGGCCAGGGAACTGCTGGCTCAGCAGATGGATTGTGGCATGCTCCAGCGCGTGGTTGCGTCGAATCCGTCGCACAGGGGTCCAATCCAGAAGAGACATCGATTCCTCCCTCGGTCGAATAGAGATCATTCCGAGACATCGAACACCAGCGCGCGCGTCTTATGGCTTCACGGGCCGTGCCACCACAATCAGGCGATGGGTGTTGGTATGAGCAGGCCAGCATGTGACCAGGGTTAACCGCTCATCGGGTGTGGGCAGAACCCATTGCAGGTTGCGTTGTCGGACCTCCAGCGGCTGGTCCTTCTCCGGGAGGATATGCATCGCCTCCACCTGATAAAAATAGGTTTGCCGCCGGGTTTCCAGGCGGATGAGATCCCCGGGGCGCAGGCGATGAAGGTTCGCAAAAACCTTCCCATAGATATTGTGATGACCGATCAGGACCACATTGCCTGGCTGGCCGGGATAGGCAGAGGTGATCAGCCAGCCGGCGGCGAACTCATCGGGCGGCGCCCAGGTGATCCATTCCTGCTCTCCTTCTCGGATCGTCGTCAGCCCTACCGGGATGACCGGGGCGTCCAACTGGATCGCTGGAATCCCCAGGCGAAGGGGAGGATCCTCCTCGGCGGTCCCCGCCGATACGGGCGGGGATGGCACAGCGATGGGCCGGGGGGCGTCCATGGGATCAGGGGACGAGAGGCGTGGTGCCGGCATAGCGGAGGAAATGGGCTCGGGCACCTGTTCGATGGAAGATGGAGAAGCAACCCGCGTCTGCCCGGCGAGCCCGATGCCCCCCACCCAGGCCGCCAGACCAGCCCCCACCAGGATCCCACTTAATCTGCGGAGAAGCCTGCCGTAGCCTTCGGCCATGGCGCTTGTTCCAGGTAACGCTCGATCATGGTCAGCAACGTCTCATTGTAGAACGCCATGATCGCCCGATGGACCTCATGCCAGTGCTCTGGAGAGCCGCCCATCTCCACCATCCGGAACACACTCTCCAGGAGATAGCCCCCGAAATGCAGAAAAGCCCGCAACAGATCCCCCAACGCTAACCCTGCAGCGACAGCCTGCTCCGCATAACGTGCTCCAACGCGCTGCGGGCGCCGGGGATCGCGATCGTGGATATAGGCCTGAAGCTCCTCCAGCAATTGGTAACACGTGGCCTGGAAAGCCGAGGCGATCTCCCCCCGTATCCGCTCAAACCAGGGAGCCTGGGGGCCGGCTCCGCGGGTGAGCTCAAGACGGAGCTGGCCCAGGGTATAGGCAATCAGCATCCGCACCCCAGGCTCCGCCCCATGCGCTCGCAGCCATGCTTCCAGATCCTGACGGGCGAACCGTCGATGCCCCCCTGCCGTCCGACGAGAGGGAATCCGCCCCGCATCCGCCCAGGCCCGAAGGGTTGCTGGATGCACGCCCAACATCGCGGCCGCTGCCTTGAGGGAGAGCCACTCCCCCGCATCCCTCGCAGGATCCTTCGTCCTTCGTTTTGCCATTCGCCGCATCCCTCCCTTTTCAGAAGTGGGTGCCCGGTGCGAGCCCAAAGCCCTCAGGAAGCTCTACAACCGAGAAGGGGCAACCGCCTGCCGGAGATAGGCCTCGATGAATTCATCCAGCTCCCCGTCCAGTACCCGTTCGACCTGGCTGGTTTCATAGTCCGTGCGATGATCCTTCACCAGCTGGTAGGGATGCAGGACATAGGACCGGATCTGATTCCCCCACTCGGCGCTCACGTGCTCCCCCTTCAGAGCAGCGATCTCCGCCCGTCGCTTCTGCTCCTCCAGCTCCGCCAAGCGAGCCTTCAGGATCTTCAACGCGGTCTCTTTGTTCTGCATCTGGCTTCGCTCGTTCTGACACGAGACCACGATCCCGGTTGGGATATGCCGGATGCGGACCGCGGTCTCATTCTTTTGCATGTGCTGACCGCCCGCCGTGGAAGCCCGGAAAGTCTCGACGATGATATCCTCTGGACGGATGATGATCTCCGGGCTCTCCCCGATATCCGGCCACACCTCAACCAGGGCGAACGAGGTGTGGCGGCGGTGAGCCGCATCGAAGGGGGAGATGCGGACCAGCCGGTGGACCCCCTTTTCGGCTTTCAGATAACCGTAGGCGTAAGGGCCCTTCACCAGAACCGTGGCGCTCTTGATGCCCGCCTCCTCACCGTCCACCTTGTCCAGCAGTTCCGACTCCCATCCGCGGCGTTCGGCCCACCGGAGATACATGCGCAACAACATCTCCGCCCAATCCTGAGCATCGGTCCCCCCCGCTCCGGCGTGGATGGCCAGGATCGCATCGTTTCGATCGTAGGGGCCGGACATCCATACCTCGAATTGATGGCGCCGGACCTCCTCTTCCAGGGCGCTGATCTCCCGTTCCAGATCCGCTGTCAGGGCTTCCTCTCCTTCCGCCTCCGCCAGATCCAGCAGCTCCCGGGCTTCCTGGATCCGATGGCGCAGGCGGAGCCAGCTTTCCACTTCCTCTTTCAGCCGGCCCAGTCGCTTCATCAGCTCCTGAGCCCGGGCCGGCTGATCCCAGAGGTCCGGCCGCGCGGCTTCCTCTTCCAACTTCTGGATCTCCAGCTGCTTCTTCGGGATGTCAAAGACGGTCCAGAAGATCCTCCAGGGTCAGCGTCAACGTCTCCAGCCGTTCCCGCAACTCACTCATGGATCCCTCCTCAGTTTGCAAAAGTTCCATCGAACAATCCGTCCACAAAGGCATCCGCATCAAACGGCAGCAGATCCTCAAGCCCCTCCCCAACCCCGACGAACCGCACCGGCAGGCCCAACTCCCGTGCGATGGCGAAAACGGCCCCGCCCTTGGCTGTTCCGTCCAATTTGGTGAGGATCAGACCCGTGACGCCCACCGTCTGATGGAACTCCCGGGCCTGCGGGAGGGCGTTCTGACCGGTGGTCGCGTCCAGCACCAGCCAGACCTCGTGGGGAGCGTCCGGGATCACCTTCGCGGCGACGTTCCGAACTTTCTTCAACTCCTGCATCAGATTGTATTTGGTGTGAAGCCGCCCCGCGGTGTCCGCAAGGACGAGGTCATAGCCCCGGGCCCGGGCGGCCTGCAAGGTATCAAAGAGCACCGCTCCGGGGTCGGCCCCGGGCTGGCCGCTAATGCAGGGCACTCCGGCCCGCTCCGCCCAGATCTCCAGCTGCTCCCCGGCTGCGGCCCGGAAGGTGTCCGCCGCCGCCAGCAATACCCGTCGGCCCTGCCGCTGGAACTGATACGCCAGCTTGGCGACCGTGGTGGTTTTCCCGGAACCGTTCACCCCCACAACCAGCACCACCTCCAGCGGCCTCCGGCCCAGGTTCAGCGGTGGAGGATCCCCCAGGATCGCCCGCAGCTCCTGTTTCAGCAACGTCCGGAGGGAATCCGCCCGGGTGATCCCCTCCCGGCGAACCCGCTCCCGCAGGCGATCCATGAGCTCCATCGTCACCCGGACCCCCACGTCCGCCTGGATCAGCGCCGCCTCCAGGTCCTCCCACAGGGCCTCGGTGATCTCGGTCGCCCCCAACAGCTGGGCGATCCGACCGAAGGCCGCCTGGCGCGTCCGCGCCAGGCCATCCCGCAATGATTGAAGCACCCCGCGCATGAAGGATTTTCGCTCCGTGCTGGGCTCAGGTATGAATTATAAACCGGACCGCTGAAAGCTTCCCGGCGGGAACTTTCCCTTCCCGCAGCGCTCTGGATGGGGATTTACGGCCATTTCCCAAGAAATCCCGAGGGGTCGTATGATCAAAGCGTTCGCTCATAGCGAAGGCCTTTCCCGCGGTCCTTCCGGCCGCCGGACTTTTGCCGGAGGATGTTCGAAGGCTTAGGGCCATTCGTCTGTTCCTTCCGACGAACCGGGATCCGGAAGGCATAACCGGACGAAGCGATCATAAGAAATTGAAAACGCCTATGCGCACTGCAGGAACCTCCCGAAACAGACTCTGGGGAATCGGGTTGAACGCGCTGGCCGCCTGTGGCGCGCTGTTCCTGGCGATGTGGGCGCTGGATCGGATTCGACCGCTTCCTCCCCTGCCCACGCCTCGCCCCACTTCCACTCCCTTGCCCACGCCGACTCCCCGTCAACCCTTTACCTATACCATACAGCCTGGGGATACCCTTGGATCCATTGCCGCCCGCTTCGAGATCCCCCTGGATGCTCTGCTGGAGGCCAACCATTTGAGCGCCGAAACCACCATCTATCCTGGGCAGACCCTATGGATTCCCACGGGCAGTCCGGTTCCTCCCCTCAGCCCTCCGCCTCCGCCGACCTCCTCTTGGCCTTCCCCCCCGCCGGGCGGGGTTGATTTGCAGATTCTTGCAGTGAAAGCGCCCGGGGATCTGGCCGCAGAAGCGGTGGTCCTGGTGAACAAAGGGATCACACTGAGTCTGGCGGGATGGCAGATGGAGGATGAAGAGGGACATCGGTTTACGTTCCCGGCGCTGACGCTATGGACCGGAAGCGCCGTAACCATCCATACGCGCGGAGGAGCGAACACCGCCACGGATCTTTACTGGGGTCGGACGGAAGCCGTGTGGCGGCCTGGCGAACGAGGCGTTCTGAAAGATGCGGAGGGCCGACCGGTGCTGGAGTTTCGCGTCCCCGGGTCTCCATAGAGCAGGGAGCAGGCGCCCACGGAGTCCGATGGTGCCCTGTTCCCTTTCCCATGGCTTTGGGAGGACGCGTCCCATCCTCTCGATCCGAGCCTGAACGCGTTGCCTGCATCCGATTGCCTCAGGATTTCCCCTGACCATTATCCGCGGGGAATCGCCGTCCGACGCTCCAACGTCCGGACCAGGAGGGAGAGCAACAGGGTCATGGCTAAGTAGAGAAGGGCGACGGTATTGTAGACCTCAAAATACCGGAAAGTGCCCGCCGCCCGTTGACGACCCACATACATTAACTCGGGGACCGCGATCGCTGAGGCGAGGGCGGTATCCTTGAGCATCGCGATGAAGTCGTTCCCCAGCGGAGGCAACACATTCCGAATGGCCTGTGGAAGGATGACCAAGCGCATCGCCTGCCAGTAGGTCATGCCCAGACTGCGAGCCGCTTCCATCTGCCCCTTGGGGATCGACTCGATCCCCGCCCGGTAAACCTCAGCCAGATAGGCCCCGTAGCCAATTGCCAGGCCAGTGACGGCCCGCCCCATTTCGCTCCGGATCAAGCGGCCCAGCTGAATCAGTGGGGGTATCCCCCACGCTTGGCCTGCCCCGATCAGCGCGTCACCCACGGGAGGCGCGGCCACGAAGGCCACATAGAACAACACGACCAGCAGGGGGACCCCCCGGATGAATTCCACGTATAAGGTGCTCAAGTTGTAGAAGATCACATTTCGAGATACCCGACCCAGGCCGGCGATCAGACCCAGAATGAGAGCAATGGAATAGGCGATGACGGTTAATTGAAGAGTGACCGGGATTCCGCGAAACAGAAAGCGAACAGTGGCCTGATAGTCGGGAGAATACAGAATGGCCACCACGGTCCAGAGCCCAAATGTGCCCAGCAATACTGCCCACCAGGGCCATGTTCGCCAATTCCATCCAGCCCGTTGCGGAGGAGGAACGGAAGGCAACGTCGTCTGGGTCTCCACGGAGACCGCCATGTTCCAGGCTCCTGAAGGAGATTCAGGCTCAGCTCGCAACCCCAACGGGGGAAGGCCAGGCGGATTCATCGCAGGCGACCCGCCCGACCCCAGAGCCCCCATGGGCAAATCCGACGATCCGCCCAGCTATTGTGAAACAGAATGGGTCGCGAGATCGCCCGCGACCCATTCAGAGCAGCCATCCATTTTCCCAAACAATCTATTCCTGCTATTGCCCTGGCTTAAACTCGACAAACCACTTCCGATAGAGACGATCCAGTGTGCCGTTCTCCTTCAGGACCTTCAGGGCGGCGTTGAAGGGACCGACGAGATCGCTCCCCTTGGGGAAGCAGAGGCCCAGATCCTCGCTGGTGAAGGGCTGCCCAGCGATCTTGAGCTTGCCCGGGTTCTGGGCCATGAAACCATCGGCGGCTGGACTATCAATCACCACGGCATCCACATCCTTCGCCAGCAGCGCGCGCACTGCCAGGTCGAAGGTGTCATAGCGCTTCAGCTGCTTCGCCTCGTTCGCCACCAGCGTCTTGGCGGTCTCCTCATTGGTGGTTCCGATTTGCACCCCCACGATCTTGTCTTTCAGATCGTCCTTGCTCTTGATGCGCT
The DNA here is from genome assembly GCF_034432235.1 of Thermoflexus sp. Lineage (NCBI taxonomy): Bacteria > Bacillati > Chloroflexota > Thermoflexia > Thermoflexales > Thermoflexaceae > Thermoflexus > Thermoflexus sp. Next base: position 27,652 of record NZ_DAOUCJ010000097.1, read on the forward strand.
CCTCATCGGCGCGCACCAGGACCACCTGGCCGTAGCGGAGGTAAGAGTCAGAGAAATCGAATTTCTTTTTGCGCTCCTCTGTGATGGTGATGCCAGAGGCAGCGAGGTCGAACTGCCTCTGCTCCAGGCCGGCAAAGATCCCCTCCCAAGCGGTGGAGACGATCACGGGCTTGCAGTTCAGCAGCTTGCAGATTTCATTCACCAGATCGACATCGAAACCCACGATCTCGTTCGTCTTCGGATCGGCGAATTCAAAAGGAGGGTAGGTGGTATCGCTGGCGATCTTCAACGTCCGCCCGCCCAGGTTGGGAAGCTGCGCAGCCGGAGCTGGAGTTGGAGTCAATGTGGCGGTTGGAGCTGGAGTCAGCGTGACGGCTGGAGTGCGAGTGGGGGCCGATGTTGCCCCAGGGACAGGAGTTGGAACCGGCGTGGCGGACGGCTGACACGCAACCGCCAGGAGCGCGAAGATCCAGATGCCCCACAGCAGGCGCCTCATGGTCTCCTCCTTAGTTAATTAACTCAGGGATAGGACTTGCGCCGTCGGGCTCCAATTCAGGAAAGCGGTGGCCCCAGGAGGAGGACCGCCGCGAAATCCCTAATGCATTCCGAGATATGCGGCCTGGACCTGAGGATTGTTCGCCAGCTCCTGGGCCGTTCCCTCCAGGACGATGCGACCGGTCTCCAGCACGTAGCCCCGGTGAGCCACCTGGAGGGCCATATGGGCATTCTGCTCGACCAGGAGGATGGTGGTGCCATGCTGGTTCAGCTGTCGGATGACCTCGAAGATGCTCTCCACGAGAATGGGGGCCAGGCCCATGGAAGGCTCATCCATCAGGAGAATACGCGGCTGCATCATCAGCGCCCGGGCGATGGCGAGCATCTGTTGCTCGCCCCCGGATAGGGTCCCGCCTTTCTGATGAAGGCGTTCCTTCAAGCGCGGGAAGATGGTGAACACAAACTCCATCCGCCTTGCCACTTCACGCCGATCCTTGACCGTATAAGCTCCCATCTCCAGGTTCTCCCAGACCGTCAGCTGAGGGAAGACCCGCCGCCCTTCCGGGACATGCCCCACACCTCGGGCCACGATTTCATGAGGGGGCAAATGGGTGATGTCTTCCCCATTCAGCAGCACGCGACCATGACGGGCGCGAACCAGCCCGGAGATCGTGCGGAGGGTGGTGCTCTTGCCTGCACCGTTGGCGCCGATCAGGGTAACGATCTCCCCCGGCTCGACTTTGAATGAGATCCCTTTCAGCGCATGGATGTGTCCATAATACGTATGGACATCGATAAGCTCCAGAACCGCCATTTCGCCCATTCCCGTATCTAAGATTGGAGTAGCCTCCTGGAGGCGATCGCGATTCGAGCTGATCTCCATGGGGCAAACCACTTCGGCGGTCTGCCCCCCGCTGAATCGCTATCCGAAGCCATCCGCTAACCGGAATGAGGAACCACCGGGTCCTGGGAAACTGGGAAATATAAGAGCAAAGAAATCCTCATGCCATCGCTCCGATCGCAACCCCTCGGCCCAGATACGCCTCGATGACCCGCGGGTTCCGTCGAACCTCCTCTGGGCTTCCCTCCGCGATCTTCTCCCCATAATCCAGCACGGTGACCCGCTCGGAGATCCCCATCACGACGCGCATCTGATGTTCGATCAGGATCACCGTGATACCCAGCTCATCCCGCAGACGTCGGATCAGCCGGGTGGTCTCGGCGGTCTCCTGAGGGTTCATACCGGCCGTGGGCTCGTCCAGCAGGATCAGCTTCGGGCGGGCCGCAAGGGCCCGGGCCAGCTCCACCTTGCGCTGCTCACCGTAAGGCAGGTTCTTGGCCAGCTCATCCGGCGAGGCCCGCAGCCCCACAAACCGGATCAGCCGCAGCGCCTCCTCCCGCAGCTCCCGTTCCTCCTCTCGAAAGCGAGAGGTTTGAAGCAGGATATCCACCGGGTTCGCACGAAATCGGGTATGCATGCCGACCAGGATGTTCTCCATCACCGTCATATTCCCAAACAGGCGGATGTTCTGAAAGGTTCGAGAGATGCCTCGAGCCGTGATCTGATCCGGCCGCAGCCCAACCAGGGAGCGCCCCTCGAATAGGATCTCCCCCTCATCCGGTTTATAGATCCCGGTGATGAGATTGAAGAGGGTGGTCTTACCGGCCCCGTTAGGCCCGATAATGCTTACGATACGGCCCGGTTCCAGGGTGAAATCCACCCGGTTCACCGCGACCAATCCCCCAAAGCGCTTGGTGATCTTCTTTAATTCAAGCAGGTAAGACATTCCCGCGCCTCCTGGCGCTGTGATCAACCATGCCCAATCCCTCTAATCCCTTGTCGGCTTGATCTCAGGGGCGGAGATCACCGGTGGAAGCTCCTCCTCCGCCGGCAGCCGCTCCAGTTCCGCAGGCTCTTCCCGACCCAGGGCCTCAGCCAGCTCCATGCGATGACGCCGCTCCGGGATGAGACCCTGCGGCCGCAAAATCATCATCAGGATCAAGAGGATCCCGAAGACCAGCCGCTCATATTTGGCGGGTTCCAACTGGGTTGGCCACTGGCTCAGCGGGAAGTTAATGATTGGAATCACCACCCCGGCCTGGCGTAACTTGTTCAGCATAAGCGACAGGCCCTTCAGGATCTGGAGGTTCAGGATGGTCACCACCGCGGCTCCCACAATGGCGCCGGGGATGCTTCCCATACCTCCCACGATCACCATCACCAAGACCCCGATCGATTCCATAAAGGTAAAGCTCTCGGGGTTGATAAAATATTGCTTCGCGGCGAAGATCATGCCCATCGCCCCGGCGAAAGAAGCGCCGGTGGCGAAGGCCGCCAGCTTCATCCGCACCAGGGGGATCCCCATGGCCTGGGCCGCCAGCTCATCTTCCCGGATGGCCGTCCAGGCCCGTCCCACCCACGAGTTTTCCAGGCGCCGGGTCAACCAGATGGCGAAGGCGATCACCAAAAGGACAAGGAAATAGAAATAGAGCGCATAAAGCGTGGGGTCATCCAGACGGATCCCCAGCGCATGCAGCCATGGCTTGAAGAACAGCGGAGGACGTTGAACCGGGCGGATCCCTTGCGGGCCATTGGTTAGATTGATCGGCTTGTCCAGGTTGTTGACGATCACCCGGATCACTTCACCAAAGGCCAGGGTGACAATTGCCAGATAATCTCCCCGCAATCGCAGCACCGGAAGCCCCAGCAGGATTCCGGTAAGCGCCGCCACCCCGACCGCCAGGAACAAGAACACAAAGAACCACTCCGGCTCCAACGGGAAGCGATTCGTCCCGAAGGCGATGTTCGCTTGGGGGGAGCCGAAGATCGCCCAAAGATACGCGCCGACGGCGTAGAAGGCCACATATCCCAGATCCAGGAGCCCGGCGAAACCCACCACAATGTTCAGGCCCAATGCCATCGCCGCGAAGATCCCTACCTGAGTGGCCACTTCCAGCAGGAATGTGTTCCGGATCCCCAGAAGGGGAAGGAGGACCAAGAGGATAGCCAGGCCCAGGATGGCTTTCACCACACCGGCCAGGGGGGCGTAATAAATTACCAGCAGGGAGCCCAGGAATGCCGCGAAGGCGAGAGCGGAGACCAGAGGATACCAGACCGCATCCCGCAGCCCCGGCTGGCTTAGCCCGTTCATAAGGAGAAGAGCAACCACAATGTAACCCAGCACGCCCACCAGATAGATCGAGCGTCCGTTCCGAATCTGAGTAATCCACTCCATGGTCTTGGCACGGAGCATCCCGCACCTCTTCGTCCCGGAAATGCGATCAGACAAGGCTTATGCGATCGGATCATGCCTTCTGGCCCACTTGCTCGCCAAGCAGGCCGGTCGGGCGGAACATCAAAATGAGGATGAGAATCAGGAACGCGAAGATATCCTTATACTCCGTCCCGAAAGCCCCGCCAGTGAACTGGGAAAGATACGCTCCCGCGAAGCCCTCCAGGACCCCCAGGACGATCCCGCCCAGCATGGCCCCGGTGATGTTGCCAATGCCGCCCAACACCGCAGCCGTGAAAGCTTTAATCCCGGGGATGAACCCCACATATGGATCGATCCGGCCGACCCGGATCCCAAACAGCACACCCGTTGCGCCGCCCAGGGCCCCGCCGATGAGGAAGGTCAGCATGATGATCCGATCCACATCTACGCCCATCAGGGCCGCCGTCGGCCGGTCCTGGGCCACCGCCCGGATCGCCCGACCCAGCCGAGTGGCGTTCACCACAAAGTTCAGCCCCGTCAGCATCAATAGAGATGCAATAATAATGAAGACCACCTTTGCCTGGATCTGCATCTGGATCGACTGGTCGGCGATCTGAAAAGAAGCGATGGGGATCTGCTGGTTCAGAACGGGGAAAGAAGGATAATTCCGATAGAACGCGTTGTTCAGCAATCCTTCAATTGCTCGAACGGCATCTTGAAGGAAGAACGAAACCCCGATGGCCGAGATCAGCGGCACCAGGCGAGGTGCACCCCGCAACGGCCGGTAGGCGACCCGTTCGATCAGCACCGCCAGCAGCCCGCTACCAGCCATCCCGGCCGCCACCGCCAACAGGATCCCGACCATGATCAGCATCAGAGGCGCAGTAGATGGGATCGCCAGCGCGAGCATCAACTCCACACCGATGAAGGCCCCGACCATGAAGATCTCGCTATGGGCGAAGTTGATGAACTGCAGCACCCCATAGACCATGGTGTAACCCAGGGCGATCATTGCATATAGGAAGCCGATCACCAGGCCATCGATGGCCACCTGGGGCAGCGTGCGAACAACGAACTGGAGGAGGGTCATCCCTCCGGTCACGGGGCGGTTGAAGAGAACAGCCAGGAATAGGATGATCGAACCGATAACGATGAGGCTGATCGTGACGAAGACGAAAAGCTGGATCAGCGGGACCACCAGTGCCTGATACAGGAGGGATTCGGAGAGTTTGCTTCGCATTTCTCCCGACTCGCCCTCAGAATTTCTTACGGTCCCCATAAACACCGGGTGGGGAGGCCAGGAGATCCTCCCCACCCGGGCTTGATCCCCCGATTACTTCACACCGCACTTCGCCTTCAGCTCCGGCGTGAAGGGCGGCGGCGCCAGCTCCAGGGTCTTCACCAGCTGGTTATTGCCCCAATCCTCCGGCTTCCCGGAGACCACTTTGATCACGAAATACTTGGCCTTCACCGGGTCGCCCCGCTCATCGAACGTGATCACGCCCGTGATCCCCTGGAAGTCCTTGGTGGCCCGCACTTTCTGCGCCACCGCCTTGCGGCTGGGCTTCTGACCCCCCGCCTCGTTGATGGCTGCCTCAATGGCCTTCAACACAATGGCGGTGGCATCGTAGGCCTGGGCCGAGAACGGCTCAGGATCCTTTCCGAACTTGGCCTTGTAATCCTGAATAAACTTCTTAGCTCCCTCATAGACCGTCGGCGGCGCCGCCACGCTCGTGTAATACATGCCCACCACGGCATCCCCGGCGATCTTCGCCAGCTCCGAGGAGTCCATTCCGTCCGGCCCCAGGAAGATCGCCTTCACCCCCTTCTCCCGGGCCTGCTTGAAGAAGACGCCCGCCTGATCGTAGATGCCGCCGAAGTAGATCAGCTCGGGGTTCGCTGCCTGGATCGCCGTGATCAGCGGGTCGAAGTTGGCCTTCTCCTCGGTCCCCTCGAAGCCCAGGACTTTGCCGCCGAGCTCCTCGAAGCGCTTCTTGAAGAACTCCGCCACGCCCTGGCCATAGGTCGTCTTGTCGTGGATCACGAAGGCGGTCTTGACCTTGAGCTCGTTGAAGGCGAACTCCGCGCCCACCGCCCCCTGCACATCATCACGGCCACAGACCCGATTCACCACCAGATAGCCACGGTCCGTGATGCAGGGGTTCGTGTTCGCGGGCGAGACCATCACCAGGTCGTAATCCTTGTAGGTCTCCGAAGAGGGGATCGCCACGCCGGAGTTGAGGTGGCCGATCACCGCCAGGATATCGGGATCGTTGACCAGCTGCTTGGCATTGGCCACCCCCACATCCGGCTTGGCCTGATCATCGAAGGGCACCAGCTCCACCTTAAAACCGAGGGCCTCAATGGGGCCTTTCAGCTGCTCGATCGCCAGCTGGGCACCATTCTTAATGCCCTCCCCCAGAGCCGCCTGACCACCCGAGAGCGGGCTCTGGGTGGCGATCTTAATGGTGCCCTTCACCGCCGGGGTAGGAGA
>NZ_DAOUCJ010000098.1 GCF_034432235.1 Thermoflexus sp.
TCGTCACCAATAACCATGTGGTGGAAGGCGCGGACCAGATCGAGGTGATCCTTGCGGATGGCACCACGGCCTCCGCCACGCTGGTGGGAGCGGATGCGTATAATGATCTGGCCGTGCTACGGATCCGGGTACCCCGAGAGAAATTGATCCCGGTGATGCTGGGGGATTCCTCGCGATTGCAAGTGGGGCAATGGGTGATCGCGATCGGGAATCCCTTCGGCCTGGACCGCACCATGACGGTAGGCGTGATCAGCGCCCTGGGTCGGACCTTGGAGCTCTCCGATCGGCCGTTGGGGGAGGTGATCCAGACCGACGCGGCCATCAACCCGGGCAACTCGGGGGGGCCGCTGCTGGATCTGGATGGGCGGGTGATCGGGATCAACACGGCAATCCGTTCTCCCAGCGGCGGTTCCATCGGCATCGGCTTCGCCATCCCGGTGAACACGATCAAGCGGGTGGTTCCGGAGCTGATCGCCCGGGGACGTTATCCTCATCCCTGGCTGGGCGCTTCCTTCTTTGAGATCACTCCCGCCTTTGCCCAGGCCTTCCGCCTGCCGGCGGATCACGGCCTCCTCACCGTTCAGGTGGTGCCCGGCAGCCCGGCCGATCAGGCAGGGTTGCGGGGGGCATCCCAGCGGGTGCGCACCCGCTTCGGCGATGTGTTCCTGGGAGGGGACATCCTCACGGCGATCGATGATCGGCCGCTGCGTCGGGTGGATGAGCTCGTGATCTATCTGGAGAATTACAAACGTGTCGGGGAGACGGTGACCCTCTCGATCATACGCGATGGCCGCCCCATGACGCTCCGGGTGACCCTGGGGGAGCGGCCGCCCGGATGACATGATCGGACCGTCAGACTGGAGCGGTGCGGCCCGGAGCCTCCATGGGAAGCCAGCGGTGTCGCGGCCGATGCTCCAAACCCTCAACCCCCGATCCAGGAGGTGAGGGCGATGATGGAAATCCAGGTCAGCTCAGTCGAGGTGGTGGATGAGGATGAGCCCCGGTATCGGATCGGGACGGTGGCGGCCATGGTGCGGCTGCATCCGCAAACCATTCGCTACTATGAATCGATCGGCCTGATCTCCCCCCGGCGGGTCCGTCGGATGCGCCTGTATTCTGAGCGGGATGTAGCTCGTCTGCGCCAGATCGTAGAGCTGACCCAGCTGGGCGTGAACCTGGCCGGGGTGGAGATCATCCTCCGCCTGCGCGAGCAGATCGCCGCCCTCCAGGCGGAGATTGAACGGCTGCGGGCGCTCCTTGGGGCCGAGCCCTCCCCGTCTTCAGAGCCTGAACAGCGCTTCATCCAGTGAGGCCTTTCGATTTCGCATGGATGTCCGGGGCTCCCGGGAATCTGACTTCCAGGAGGTCTCCATGGCCCTGCGGATCGTGAGCGATAACCGGCCCGTGGAGCTGGACGCGCCGCTGGCTCAAAATCTGGTGAAAGAGGAGATCCGCCGCTACGAAAACGGACCCTATCGGGCCCTCACGCTTTATCTCTGGTTCCAGACCCGGGAGCGGCGGGCGATCATCCGTCTGACGGATCGGGTGCGGCAGGCAGTCCGCGAGAGCGGGATCCGCGAAGGCTTCGCGCTGGTCAGCGCCATGCATATCACGGCAGCCGTTTACGTGAACGACCATGAAGAGGGCATCATGCAGGATATGATGGAACTGCTGGACCGTCTGGCCCCCTTCCGTCCGGATTACCACCATCACCGCACGGGGGAGGACAACGCAGATGCCCATCTGAAGAGCCTGCTCCTCCATCATGAGGTGATCGTTCCGGTTACGAATGGGGATCTGGATCTGGGGCCCTGGCAGGAGATCTTTTACGCGGAGTTCGACGGCCAGCGCCGCAAGCGGGTCCTGGTGAAGATCGTGGGGGTGATGTAGCGAGAGCCTTTATTGATTCACTCCTGCACTGGGAGCACCGGGATATGCACATCGGTATCTGTTTGCCCAATTATGGACCAGCCTCATCACCGGAGGCCATCCGCGCGGTGGCCCAGGCCGCGGAGGGTCTGGGGTTCGATTCCCTTTGGACCACGGATCACATCCTGGTCCCGGAGGCCCATTACGAGCCCTACGGCCGTATCTTCGAGACCTGGACGACCCTGGCCTACCTCGCCGGGCAGACCCAACGCGTCCGGCTGGGGACCTCCATCCTGCTGCTGGGGCTGCGCAACCCGGTGCTGGTGGCCAAGCAGGCGGCCACGCTGGATCAGCTCTCCGGCGGCCGGCTGATCCTGGGCATCGGGGCCGGCTGGCTGGCCCAAGAGTTCGAGAACCTGGGCGTCTCCTTCCGGCGTCGCATCCGCTTCCTGGAGGAGGGCATCGCGCTGATGCGGACCCTGTGGGCCAGCCCGCGCCCCCGCTTCCACGGCCGCTTCTTCCACATTGAAGACGCCGTCTTCGAGCCGCTGCCCCTCCAGCCCGGCGGGCCGCCCATCTGGATCGGCGGCAACACCGAGGCCGCGGTGCGACGGGCTGCTCGCCTGGGGGACGCATGGCACCCCGTGGGCCTAGACCCGGAGACCCTGCGGGAACGGATTGCCCGGCTGCGGGAATGGGCCGGCGGGCGCCCCATCCCGGTGATCTGCCGCATGTATGTGGCCCTGGATTCCACCCTTCCGCCCATCTACACCTCCCCCACCGGGGAGCGGCGGATGCGGCTGACTGGATCCCCCGAACAGATCCTAGAAGGGTTGCAGGCCCTCCGGGCGGCCGGAGCCGAGGGGGTGATCCTCACCTTCGAGGCCCCCTCCGCCGCGGCGCAAATCGAACAGATGCAGCGGCTGGCCACGTTACGACGCGATCTCCCGTAAAGCCTCCGGCTCAGAGGGAGGATGGAATGTGGGGAGCACCCATTGGGGATGGGATCTGGCTCCGGCTGCTGGAGCGGCATCACGCGGAGCCCCTGTTCGCGCTCACGGATCGCAATCGAGATCATCTGCGGCCATGGCTGCCGTGGGTGAACCAGGTCCGGGAGGCGCGGGACAGCCTCGCGTTCATCGAAAACAGCCTGGAACGGTTTGCGCGGGGGGACGGTTATGAGTTGGGCATCTGGCTGGAGGCAAACCTGATCGGGGTCGTAGGCGTCCGGATCGATCAGGGAGATGGCTCCGCTTCGATCGGCTACTGGCTGGATGCCGGCCATCAGGGCCGGGGGATCATAACCCGGGCGGTGGCGACAGTGCTGGACGATCTGTTCCTCACCCGCCGGCTGCACCGCGTGGAGATCCGGGTGGCCCCGGAGAACCATCGCAGCCGGGCCATCCCGGAGCGCCTGGGCTTTCGA
>NZ_DAOUCJ010000099.1 GCF_034432235.1 Thermoflexus sp.
CGGCGTCCCCTTCGGCCGCCCAGGCCATACGAACCTATTGAAGGTGCATCGGATCGAACCGGCTCCCGCGTAGCCCCCCATCCGTTTCGGCGCTTGGAGTCCCTCGGCTCGGGCACCCCCCGTCCCCCTTTGGGGGGGATAGCCCCCCGGCACCAATGGATCCGGCTGCAGGAAGCGGCCCAGGGCCGGATCATAGAAGCGGGCGTTGTAGTCATACAGGCCCAGCGCCCCCTCCCACCGCTGGCCGGTGAAGCGGCGGTCGGTGGGGAAGAAGGCAACGATCCCTGGGCGCTTATTCCTCTGGTGTCACCGACAGTGCGATGGGCGCCAGCACCGCTTGCAGCCGCTCGCGCCGTTCCTGAACCTCCTTTTCAAACCACTCCAGGGGTGAAGCGGAAAGTGTCAGCAGCATCCCGCCTCCGGCCAGCTCATACCAGCCGACATAGCTCTTACTGGCGCGGAGGAGCTCTTTCCCCTGCTGGTAGGCCTGCGCCAGGTATTCTGGCCGCAGCTGGTAAAGGGGATCGGCGCGCCGCAGTTCCTGGATACCGCCCAGCTGACGCAGATGTTCCGCTCCCAGGAAGTTGCCCCAGAAGGCCTTCCAGACCCGTTTGTCCAGCTTAGGCATCAGCTCCTGCCACGCCCGGAACTCCCGGTGATATTCCGGGGGCACTGTGCTGTCAAAGAGATGGATGGCGTTGCGAAAAATATCATCCTGGAGGGGGATACCGGTTTCCACATCGATGAAGCCGTATACGCCTTCTACAATCTCCCAGGCCGCTATTCCCAGCCTCACAAATCCCTCCACGCCTCCTGTGCTTGCTTGGATCACATCTGGATGAGCTTGCAGATAAACATAGGAGGGGGTGCGATAGCTTTCCATCCCCCGCTCCGGTTGGGGACGAGATTTGATAGCAACGAATAAGCCTTGCTTTAAAATAGTCTCATCCCTCAACGCTCCTCTTGGCCATCCGAACAGAATTTCAGACCAGGGTTGCTCTGTTTGCAATCGCTGGTAGAGTTTCTCCCGATTCTGGGAGGTGGCTTTCCAGACTCGTAGCGACTCCCTGGCTCGAGAAGCGAAGTTGAATTCCGCATAAGAGCGGTTAGCCCACTGTTCCACGCGGTGCAGCCAATCCCATAGGGGATCCAGTCGCTCCTCCAGCCTCTCGTAGGTGTAGATCACCATTCCTACGGCCCGGATTTCTCCCATCGGGTAGCCTCCTCAGCGATAATACTCCACCCGCCACCAGTATTCCGGCAGTCCCTCCAACCGGCGTAAGTCCCCATATAGCTCGTTCAAGCGAGCTGCATAACTCTTTGCCTGGTTTTCCGCTTTAGCTTTTAATTTCGCATCTTTTAACCAGCTTTGGGGTTTGAATTCCACCACCTCGCCGGTGGCGTGGTTGACGACATCGGGGCGGAAGCGCCGGCCGGTCAGGTCCACGAAGGTTTGATCGATATCCACGAAGGGCCGCTGCTCCGGGGGAATCCCCTCTAGATATCTGACTCCTAACCGCTGGTGGGCCAGGCGTCCCGCTCGCAGCATCGGGGGCTCCAGGCTCCCGGCCGCCTCCGCCGTTGCCGGCGGTGCCAGCCGCCCCACCCCATAGCCCACGCCGGCCAGCGCCCCGCCGATTGCTGCGTCCCGCAGGAGATCTCCGGGATCTCCCAGGCCTTCCCCGATCGCTTGACCGCTAAGGATGTTTTCGGTGGTCCGGGCCGCCTGCCCGGCTGCCGCCCCGCTGAGGGCACCTGCCGCTACCGTGCCCGCCAGTCCAGTTCCCAGCACGGCCGTGCCCAGGCCGAAGGTGGCTCCGCCGACTGCCCCGGCCACGGCTCCAGCCCCCACGACGGCCCAGTTGACGTTCGTGAAAGCCTGGACGGTGAGGCCGTTCTGGCGGATGTTCGCGGCCACCTGGACGCCGTAGCTCACCCCCGCGCCGATCAGGGCTCCCAATCCGATGGCGAGGCACCAGGGGCAATGCCCGCTGGGGTCGGTGTAGCGCAAGGGGTTGTTGTAGACATAGGCATACCGGTTGAGCGCCTGCGGGTTCCCCGGCTCGGGCACCAGGGGATCGAGTTGCAGGAAGCGGCCCAGGGCGGGGTCGTAGAAGCGGGCCCGGTAATCATACAGGCCCAGGCTTGCTTCCCACCGCTGGCCGGTGAAGCGGCGGTCGGTGGGGAAGAGGCCGCTCTCCCCCCGGATGGCGCCATAGGGGAGATAGCGCGTGGCCCCTGCGATACTCCCGCCCTGGGCCAGCGCCGTGACGCTCCCCAGGTGATCCCCCACCACCGCGTAGACGGCGCTTCCCTCTCGCACGGCCACCGCCTCGCCCCCCAGGCGGTAGACCTTCCGCCCCAGGCCGCCCCGCACTTCGTAGCCGTCGTCCACGGCCACGGTGCGGAGGCCCGCCACCTCCCGGACCCCCCGGTTTCCTTCGGCGTCGTAGCGGAAGGAAGCCACCCGCTCGGCGCCCCGCCAGACCTCCGCCAGGCGGTTCTCGGGGTCGTAGCCGTAGCGCCACTCGGCACCGCCCACGGTGCGGGTGAGGACGTTCCCGTTCCCATCATATCCCAGGGTGGTGCCGTCGCCCCCAGAAAGCAGCTGCCAGGAGCAGCCTGTATCGCTTTTGACCCAGGCAGCATGCCAAGCCCTTTGGAGCTGACAACGTATCGTTCATTCCAATTTACGAAGAGTGCATATTCCGGCAAATCGAAAATCTCCAGGTTTCCCGAACGGGGAGGAAATTTGCTTTTTCCATTTGAAAGCAAGATAAGCTCCTCCTGGGAGCCAGAAGCGCCTCCCATTATCCGCCTCAAACCAGAAGACCCAAGGCTTCCAAATCAGCGGTGGGGATACCCAACCATAAAGGATCTCGAATTCCTCGTAGGGCTCACTGATGACAAATTCCGCTCGGATACGCTTCATCTCTTCTCCCTGGTTCACTCAAGACGACGGAGGCGTAAAACCCGAACTTGCACGGGATCCCATGTCCGATATTGAATTCCCCATCCCTCACGGAAGCCAGTTGTATACCATTTTGGAGCGATTCGCTCGGGTCCGATTACGGATGGGGAATTAAGGATTTCGAAGTCTACCGCGTAATCGGGGATATGCTTAAGAGATAACCGATGGGCTGCTCGAGAGCGGGAGGCATAGTGATCAATGGTGAAGTAAGTTTCTCCGGGCCTTCCGCCGCGGAGTAGGCCGGTTTGCTGGATGGCAGCGATCTCCCCCTCTCCCACATAGCGGGTGTAATACCCCGGGAAGCGAGCCGCCATCATTGCCCGATCCACCCCCCCTCCCGCAAAAGCCATCCCGCCTCCGAGAGCCGCCTCCAACAGGATATCCTCCGGTTTCCCTAACCCCTCTCCCACTGGCCTCCCCTCCAACACGTTCGCCGTTGCCCGCTCTACCTGCCCGGATAGCGCTCCGCTTAAGGCTCCCGAAAGGGCCATATTCCCCAGGCCGATCCCCGTGGCCCCCGTTGCCGCTGCGAACACGGCGCTGGCCCCGTAGAAGGTGGCCCCACCCACAGCTCCGGCGAGGGCACTGGCTCCCACCGAAGCCCAGTTTACGTGGGTGAAGGCCTGGACGGTGAGGCCGTTCTGGCTGATGTTCGCCGCGACCTGGAAGCCGTAGTTGATCAGCGCTCCGGTGGCGGCGCCGATCCCCATCATCACCAGGATGACCGGGACGTGCCCGCTGGGGTCGGTGTAGCGCAAGGGGTTGTTGTAGACATAGGCATACCGGTTGAGCGCCTGCGGGTTCCCTGGCTCGGGCACCAAGGGATCGGGTTGCAGGAAGCGGCCCAGGGCGGGGTCGTAGAAGCGGGCTTGGTCATCGTAGAGCCTGAGGGACGTCTCCCACCGCTGGCCGGTGAAGCGGCGGTCGGTGGGGAAGAGGCCG
>NZ_DAOUCJ010000100.1 GCF_034432235.1 Thermoflexus sp.
ACACCACCTCGCCGACCACCGTCGCGCGGGCCCCAAAGGCCCGGCCGACGAAGACCGTCCCATCCTCCAGCGCCAGGATCCCCCGCATTCCGCCCGCCTCCGACAGGGATACATTTGAGGCAGAATCTTAAACAGGCCCCGCCTGACTGTCAAGGGCCTCACCGAAGGGGAGGCTCGCCCAGTTTCCACCCCCCCACCTTCCAGCCGGACCGCGGGTATTCCATGATGGAACTTCTCTCAGGAGGATGATCATGCGTCTCCTGCGGTCCTGGCGCTGGACGACAGGCCTCTGGATGCTCACGCTGCTCCTGGGCGGGCTGGCCCTGGCCACCCTGGGGGCTGCGGGTCGCCCGTCCTGGGGCGATCCAGCTCGCCCCGTCTGGTATTACGGGCGGCTGGTTCCGTTCGGGGAGCTGCTGGCCCGCGGCATCGAGCCCCATTGCCACGACGGCCGGGGGCCAGGAGTCATCACCTGTTATAACACCAACGAGGAGCTGGCCGCTGCCACCGGCCTCGATCTCCCCGGAGTAGATCGCGACCGGGCGGAGCAGCTGCGACGTTCGGGCGCTGTTCTCCCGGCCCAGTGCGCCTACTACGCTGTGATCCGACAGGATATTTACTATGGGGGACGAAACTTCGCGCTCTGCTATGACTACAATGACTTTCGCTCCATCAACTTTAACGACATCACCTCCTCCATCTTCATCCCATCCGGCGCAGGGGCCAGCACCTATTTTGAGCATATCAACTATGGAGGCGATCGGCGCACATTTACAATGAGCATCCCCGATCTTCGGGCTTATAACTTCAATGACGTTATCTCCTCCGCCCGGCGGGGGTATTGAGCGCTCGATCTCCCTTTTCGGAGGGAGCGCAAGGCAGAGCGTAAGTGAAGTAGCAGGCCCCCGGCGGTCCGGCATTCCGCCAGGGGCCTCCCGGGAAGGCTTACACACACGATCGCTGATCTAGAGCACCGGGATCCGAATGTCGCCCGGTGAAGGGGGATCGCCCCTTACCCCAAACCATGCGGAAAGCATTGCGGAAAGCATTCGATGGATCCAGAGCGGACGGAACAGGAAGCGATCCGGCGCTGGCGCGCAGGAGATCCAGAAGGGCTGGCGGTGCTGGTCCGCCTTTATGAGCTGCGGGCATTGCGCACCGCTTACCTGATCCTGCAGGACCGAATGGATGCGGAGGATGCCGTTCAGAACGCTTCCCTCCGCGCCTGGATTTATCGCCGCCGCTTCGATCCTCAGCGTCCGTTCTGGCCATGGTTCCTTCAACTGGTGATCCGCGAAGCCCGACGAATCGCAGGGCGACACCTCTCGAAATCTGTGTCGGATACCGGGAGCGATGCAGATCGTGTGGATATGGAGGGATGGAAGGATCCCGGGCATGCTCCGGATCTTATCGCGGAGCGAAAGGAATCCGTGAGAGCGCTTCGACAGGCCCTGCAGCGCCTCTCGCCAGCGCAGCGAACGGCCGTTGTGTTGCGCTACTATCATAGCCTCGCGGAGAAAGAGATCGCCGAGATCATGGGCTGCAGCGTCGGCGCTGTCAAACACTATCTGTATGAGGCGAGGCTGAGGCTTCGGGACATGCTCGACTCGGGGGAAACACAGCTGTAGCACATTGCATTGGCTTACCCGGACTATCTCACGGATGCGCAGAAAGAGGATCTCCAATGGATGAGCGGGAACTCCGTCATATGCTGGAAGAGCTGGCGGAAGAGGGCTTTCCGGAGCCCGTGGGGCTGTGGCCCCGCCTCCGGGCGCGCATCGAGGCCCCTTCTCGCGCAACCGCCGTGGGCCAGTGGATTCGGCGGCCGCTGGTATGGGGGCTGGCGCTGCTCATGCTGGCGATCGGGATCGGCACGGGCGCTTACGCAGGGGGCCTGTGGAGGGCCTTCCTGCTCGCCCGTGAGCCCATGGGCTTCTCTCTGGCCACGCCGCTGGGCTTGCAACAGGAGCGGCTTCGCGCTTCCGCCTGGGGAACAGGCCTTTGTGACCGCCTTCCGATACGTGGGGACATGAGCCGCTTCCTGATGCCATGCACCTGCAGCTCACGTTCCAGCTTCAAACGGCGTTCGATCCACAATCAGGAGGGAACGCCTCCGGCTTCCGACGGGCTGTTGGACCCTTTGTCTTCTCCTTCACGGTCCCCGTTCGTCCGGGGTATATCCTTCACAGGCCGCGCTCAGCGACGGCCAACGGGGTCACCGTGACCTTGGAACGGCTGGCCGCCGCCCCCTCTGGTGTCAAGGCGCGGCTTTGCGCGACCCCTCTGGATCCTCAACGATCGTGGAGCATGGTTTCCGTGTTGCGACCGGACAGGCACACCGTCTTCTCCGGGGGAGTCCGCCGTGAGGGGGAAGCATGCTTTCGCACCTTCTTTCCAGTAGGAGTCACGGACCTGCGCCTTTCCGAGGGTTCGCTCCAGGTCATGGAGCTGATCGGTTGGGATCCTTCCGGACGGACGGAGCCTCTGCGCCTGCCGGGTCCGTGGCGTATCGCCCTGGCCCCTGACCCATAAGCGGTTCGCCGGGCCTTTCGCCCCGCGAACGCTTCAGATAGGCCCGTGGCTCCGCTCCGAGGTCGGCTGCCCGCAAGAGCCCTCCTGTTCACGTATGGGTATGCTTTCGCTATCCTCCCAGCCTGCCTCATGCCGCGCAA
>NZ_DAOUCJ010000101.1 GCF_034432235.1 Thermoflexus sp.
GTAAGGGGCGTTCGGATGCAGACCCATCTCATGCATCACATACAGAATCCGGCGCTGCACCGGCTTCAGCCCATCCCGCACATCCGGCAGCGCCCGCGCCACAATCACGCTCATGGCGTAAGAGAGATACGCCTGCTGCACCTCTTCCTGGATCTCAATCTGCTGAACCCGCTCAACCGCCATTTCGCCTCCTGAGAGCCGGAGTATGAGCTAATTTATTTTGCTCTCAGCCGGAGAAGCCTCACCCTAAACGACATCCGGGGGAAGGGGCTCCGCTTTTACGATGCCCAGAATGTGGCGCGCGATCACCAGGCGCTGGATCTCGCTGGTGCCCTCCCCGATCGTCATCAGGCGGGCATCCCGATACAGCCGCTCCACCGGGAACTCCCGGCTGTAACCGTAACCCCCATGGATCTGAATCGCATTGCGGGTCACCCGCTCCGCCATCTCGCTGGCGAACAGCTTGGCCATCGCCGCCGCCTGGGTGTAAGGCAACCCCTGGTCCCGCAGCCACGCCGCCCGATACACCAGAAGCCGCGCGGCCTCGATCTCCACCGCGGCATCGGCCAGCATCCACTGGATCGCCTGATAGGCGGCGATGGGCTGGCCGAAGGCGGTCCGCTCCTTCGCATATCGCACCGCCTCCTCGAAGGCGGACTGAGCCAGGCCGACGGAAAGGGCCCCGATGCCGATACGGCCGCCATCCAGCACCTGCAGGGCATACGACAGGCCCCGGCCCGGCTCCCCCAGCAGGTGATCCATGGGCACCCGCACGTGATCGAACGTCACCGCGTGAGTGGGCGATCCGTGAAGGCCCATCTTCTTCTCCGGCGGGGCGATCGAAACCCCCGCCCGATCCGTAGGGACAATGATCAGGCTGAGGCCGCGCTTGCCCGCCGCCGGATCGGTGCGGCAAAGAACCACGATGATCTCCGCGAGGCTCGCGTTCGTGCACCACATCTTCTGGCCGGTGATCACCCACTCGTCTCCGTCGAGGACCGCGGTGGTGCGCACGGCGCCCAGATCGCTGCCGCAGTGGGGCTCGGTCAGAGCCAGAGCGGCCAGCCCGTTGCGGCCGCTGGTCAGAGCGGGCAGCCACCGTCGCCTCTGAGCCTCGCTGCCGAACAGCACGATCGGCGCCAGGCCCAGGCCATTGTGCGCGGCCAGGGAAAGGGCGGTCGAGCCACAGCCCCGGGCGATCTCCTCGATCGCGATCGCCGCGCTGACATGATCCAGACCAGCCCCCCCATAGGCCTCCGGCACGGTCAACCCCAGCAGACCCAGGGAGGCCCCTTTCCGGACGGCTTCCCAGTTGAACTGTCCGGTTTCATCCACATGCCGGGCGCGAGGCCTCAGTTCCTGCTCGACGAACTCCCGAACCGCCTGGCGGAACAGCCGCTGTTCTTCCGTCAAACGGAAATCCATGGCGAGCCCTCCACAAGGGTTAACGCTCCGGGAAATCCGCGCCCAGGCGGATCAGCAGATCACATGCGCAGGGGAGATCCGGGACCTCCCGGATCGCTGTTAGAGAGAGGCCCAGCCATCCGGCCACCTGGCGGCCGGCCTCCTGAGCCCCGGGATGGACCAGGATCTGAGTTTCCGGATAATCGAAGCGATCCGCATTGCCGATCTCCACGATCTCGGCCCCCAGCCCGCGAAGGGCATCCGCCACACGGGTCGCCAAGCCTGGCCGCAACGTGCCGTTCTGAACCGCGACCCGGGCCTCCAGGCGAGGCAGCTGAGGTCCGAAGAAATCCGCCAGCGCCTCTCGAACCTTCTCCGGGATCCGGACCAGAACCTCCGCCCCATCGGGCGTCGTGTAGGGCCGGGTCATCGAAGGGCCGATGGTCACCATGCGGATCTTCTCATCCGGGATACGAGCCGCCAGGCGGGCCAGGGCGATCATCTCCTCCAGGGTCAGGTTCGTTCGGATCCCATCCTTTACAGTTTCCCACAAAGCGGGGGCGCGGGCGATCAGCGTGGGCAGCATGTTCAGACGCAACACTCGATCCCGAACTGCCCGGAGCACTTCCTGCTGGCGGCGCATCCGATCGAAATCCCCCTCGCGCGTGGCCCGCGTCCGCGCGTATTTCAACGCCGTCCGTCCATCCAGATGCTGACACCCTGCATCGATGTGGAACGGCTCATAACCATAGTGAGCATCTGGATAATGCGGATCATCGATGGCTTCCGGGACGCAGAGATCGATGCCCCCGAGGAGATCAATAGCTTTCTCAAAGGCCGTGAAATTCACCCGCACATAATACGTGGTAGGGATCCCGAAATTATAGCGGATCGTCTCCTGAGCCAGGGCGACCCCTCCGCCTGGATATCCATAGGCGTCCCCCAGGAAATGCGCGGTGTTAATCCGGTTCTCCCCGAAGCCCGGGATCGTCACCCAGAGATCCCGAGGGATGGAGAGCACACCCGCGGAGAGCCCAACCGGGTCCAGCGTGGCGATCATGATCGTATCCGTCCGCCACGGCCCTGGTTCCCCTTCCCGCTGGTCGATGCCCAGGATCAGGATATTCACTCGTTCCTTGCCGGTCCACTCGGGAATCCCAATGGGATGATCGGGAGAAGTTCCCGAAGAGGAGGCGGATTCCCCACCGGCCAGGACAGGAGGGGAGGTTCGCAGGGCCTCCTGGAAGGCAAGCCGATAGCTCAGCATGCCGACCCCGCCTCCCAGCCCCAGGACCAGGAGGATCCAGAGCCATGCGGGCCAGCGGAAGGGGAAAGGCCGTGGGGATGAGATCCGAAGCCCGGGCATCATCCGCTCCCCCTCAGCGAACGGCCTTCAGGTCCTTCGGGCCGAAAGGCTCCGGGAGCAGCCGGCGCAGGGATGTCTCTCGAACGGCGCCTTTCGCATCCACCAGCAGGATCCGCAGATCCGGGGCGAACTCAGAAAGCACCTGACGGCATGCCCCGCACGGCGTGCCGCCGTTCTCCGTCGCGATGGCGATCGCCGTAAAACCGCGCTCGCCTTCTGAGATCGCTTTGAAGACCGCCACCCGCTCCGCGCACAATCCGAGGGGATACACCGCGTTCTCCACATTGCATCCGGTGAACACCTGACCGGAGGCGCTCAGCAGGGCGGCCCCCACCCGGTAACCGGAGTAGGGCGCATAGGCGCGCTCCCGCATCCGTAAGGCCAGTTCAACCAGCGCCTGATCATCCATGGGCAATGCTCCCTGGCGAGATAGACCCATGACCCTGCCTTATTCCGTAGATCGAGCTTAGCGATGCCCATCTCAAGATGCAGGGGTTCCACCCGAATGGCAAATCCGATCCCTCACAGAGCCTAAAGAAGAATTTTACAACGAGGCGGGGTCCGAGCTCCGCCCGGGCCCATATGGGATGGAGCTTCCCGCTCCCCTGTCCCTTCCCGATAGCCATCCGGCCATGGGGAGGAGGGCTGGAAAACCATGCCCGATGGGGAGATTTCCGGGGAAGGAATGGGCTGTGCGGATCCCCCTTCAAGGACGATCCACAGACGCCTGGACCACGGCGGGGCTGGATCTGGACCAGAGGCCGGGATCTCCTCCTATCCCCGGTCGAGGCCCAGCTGGCGCTCCAGCGCGCTGGCCATACGGCCCAGGGTGTAGTTGATCAGGAAGTAGATCACCGAGACCACATACAGGGTTTCCATCGGGTTACGCTCTCCCTGGAACAGGATCACGCCCCGCCGATACAGCTCAATGAACCCGATGATGGCCCCCAGCGAGGTGTCCTTCACCAGCGTAGCAAATTGGGCGACCAGCGGGGGGAGCGCCCGACGGAACGCCTGGGGAAGGATGACCAGGCGCATGGCCTGCCCAAACGTTAACCCGAGGGATCGGGCAGCCTCCCATTGCCCCCGCGGCAGGGAGAGGATCGCAGCCCGCAACGCCTCGCCATTTACCGCCCCGGTATAGATCCAGAGGGCGGCGATCACCGCCGCATCCGGCCGGGTGAGAGCATCGATCCCCATCTGACGGCCCAGCGCGCTCAGGCGCAGGAAGAGATAGAACATGAGGCCCAGCAGCGGCAACGCGCGGATCCCTTCGACCACCCCGATCACCGGATAACGAAGCCATGGCGGGCCGCTGTGGCGCGCCAGGGCGAAGAAGAGAGCCAGCGGGATGCTGGCCAGGATGGCGATCACCGAGGCCTCCAGGGTGAGGGCGATCCCCAGAGCGAGGAACTGCCAGGTGGATAACCGGGCGAAGGGCTCGAATCGCGCCGGCTCCATCCGGAAAGCCAGCGGGATCAGGATCAGCACCATCCCCACGCCGAGAAACGTCTGCCAGGGCCGCTCCTGCATCTGCATGCCCGCGCCTCCGCGCGTCGAATGCCTCCCCCGGGGTTAGAACATGATCCGCAGCCGCCGCTCCATGAAATTCACAAGCCCGCTTAAGGGAACAGTGATCACCAGATATAAGAGGAAAGCGATCAGCATGGGCCAATCCGCAAACGTGCGCCCGATCACGAATTCGGCCTGATACAGCAATTCCTCAACAGCAATCGCCGAGGCGATGGAGGTGTTCTTCACCAGGGCGATGAACACGGTGCCCAGCGGGGGGATCATCATCCGGAACGCCTGGGGCAGCAAGACCAGACGCACCATCTGGGGGAAGGACATGCCAAGGGAGAGGGCAGCCTCGATCTGCCCTCGATGGACGGATTGAAGGCCGGCGCGCACCACCTCCGCGACGAAGGCGGCCGTATAAACCCCCAGCCCGGCCACGGCGCTATCGAACGACGTGGGAAGGCGGAGGCCCGCTTTAGGGAGCCCGCTGTAGACAAAAACCAGCACGGGAAGCAGGGGGATATCCCGGAAGAACTCCACATAGCCCGCGGCGAACCATCGAAGGACTGCGACCGGTGCCACCCGCAAAACCCCGATCAGGGTTCCCAGGGCAAGGGCCACGCCCATGCTGGCCAGGGAAAGCCTCAACGTCGTCCATAGGCCCAGGAGCAGATAGTGCCAGACGTCCGCTGTGCTCATCGACGGAACAGGGCTCCTGGAATGGGATATCGGCTGCCCCCCCAGGGAAAGGCAAGAGGCATGGCGGGCGGCAAATCCGCCCGCCATGCCTTCCGCTTCCCCTCACCGATGCGAGCGATCAGGGCTGGCTCACCGCC
>NZ_DAOUCJ010000102.1 GCF_034432235.1 Thermoflexus sp.
CCCTGCACCCGGGTCAGATTGGCCCATAGTCGGAGGGCCGTTCCTGAAGGAATGTGGAGACGGATCATCAGCTCGTCTCCCCTTGTGAGGGCGGAAAGGGGACGCTCGCCGCCTTTCCAAATCGGGATCCCGTTGGGGATGCGGATCTTACGCAGGCCACCAAGGGTCTCGATCTCTACCCCGTCGTCAGTGAACGCACGAAGGGAACCTGCCAGGACTTCGATCTCCCCCAGGGATGACGGAGAGGGATGGAAGGGGGAGGTGACAGAGCGGAGGCGCGGTCCGATCGCGAAGGCACCAACAGCTCCCAGGGCCCGTCCGAGGAACCGCCGCCTCCCCCAGTCCACGCCCAGCACTGGCCCGCCGTGCCGGGCCACCAGCCGGGCCACCCGCAACGCCCGCGCCGGGCCCAGGATCTGCACGAGGCGCGCCCGCAGCGCCAGTCCCGTGAAGATCCGCACTCGCTCCCCTTCGATCCCGACGAGCATCGGCTCCCAGCGCCAGCCGGGACGGGCGCGGTCCAGCAGGGCCCGGACCTCGGGCTCCCGCAGCGAGCGCACGCCCAGCCGCCCGCCGCTCAGGGTCTTCACCTCCCGGGCCAGGGCGGCGCATATGGAGCACCCTGCGTCATACAACAGCCATCGTTCGGTCATCGCTTCCCCTCCGCTCGCGGATCGGCTTTCGGTTTTCATTCTATTCAGCCAGCGGAAGCCGTGGTCCTCCAAAAAGGAGGACAAATTCGAAGAGTGTCCTCCAAAAAGGGGGACGCGACGCTGAGATCGGGATCCTCTGTGCCGGGCGGCCAGGGCGCTTCCCCCCGAAGCCCGGTGCGGAATCGGCGCCGGCCGGGGAGGGGTGGGAGCGGTTCCTCGGCCCCTCCCGCACGCCCCCAGCGCCAGGGCCATCGCTATCATCCACCCCCCATCGCTTCCACCATCCCGCCCGCCTTATGGAACCCCCCTTCGAGCTCCCGGGTCTGGATCCCGTCCCCGAGCGACCAACCGCACGGGCGATGCAGATCCCAGCTGGAGGGAAAGGTCTCTCGACTGATCGTCATCGGCGGCCGGATCGCCGGATTCGTTTGTTCCGGGATGTGAAGCAGGCGATGGCGGGGGGATCCATTCAATCAACCCCCACTGACACCGTCCGTCCGAACGAGGGGAGATCGCCTGGGCGCCGATCCACACCCGTTTCAGCAGGCGCCCTTGGATTTCAGGAAGCAACGCATATATGCCCTGGTAGAAGGGGAAGAGATCCAGGGTCGCCTGGGGGACTCCCTCCAGGTTCAGCCACACCGCCTGTTCCCCATGCTCCCCCCTTACGGCCAACACGCCGTCTGGAACAGGAACGAGGGGCGGTCGCGCGCCGGCGAGGGGAATTCCAAGGGATCCCGGAGCTGCGGGCAGGCGCAACACACGCAGCTCACCGGTTTGCAGATCTTTCAGGAAGACGGCAGGGGGATCGACCCCCCAGGTCATTATGGAGACCCCTTCCAGAAGCCGGCCGGCTTTGAGATGGGCTCCCGGGGCAAGGTAGAGGACTCGGGCGGGATCTTCGGGCCCTTTGAGGTGCTGGCCTACGCGCACCATGGCGATCGCCAGCCATTGTCCATCCGGGGAAAGGGCGTAGTCGAAGAAGTTCCAATCTGAAAGCCCCAGGTCGGCGGGCCTCACCACCCGGCCGGCGTGGAGGTCCAGAAGGAAGCCCTTCCCGAATGCATCGTTGGGCACCCCGATGAGCCAGTGAGGACCGTTTCCGATCTCCCTGGTCGGTGGGATGTTCGGGTCGTCTGATCCAAGGATGTGAAGCGGCAGATCGATCCGGCGGGCTGGCGCGCCCATGCGGGCGGGGACTTGCCAGATCCGGATCCGCGGCAGCCCATCCGGGGTTTCCACCTCTTGCAGCGCCAACCCGTAAGCGCTATCCCGGGCCATGATCACCCCCCACAGTCCCCGCTCCCTCTCCAGGACCTTCTCCCAGGTCCCGGTGTTCAGATCTACTCGCCACACCGTCCCGTTTGGGGAGGAGGCGAGGGCCACCGCGTCCCGGGCCAGGAGAAGGTCACGGATCGGTTCCGGCGGCTCCAGAACGCGGGAGCGGTGATCCTCTTCCAGGATCAGGCGAATGAGGCCGACATGGGTGCGGGTGGCCCTGAGCCGTCGGCCATCCGAAAGGGTCCAGCAGCAGACTTCCTCAACGGTCTCTTTCTCACGGATGGCGCTCCCGTCCTGGATGAGCCAGTGGTGGGTATTGCCTTCCGTATCCAGTTCTGCGGAGGCCAGGAAACCTGCGTTCTGAAGTGGGGGCTCCAGGGGCCAGCGCCACACCACCGTAAGGCGGCGGCCGTCCCGGGAGATCGACTCCGGGAAGATGGGATACGGAGAACCCGGGAGGTGGCGCAGGCGTCGGTCGGGTCGGGCCAGCTCCTCCCAGCGGAGATCCCGAAGGTCCAGGAGCGGCGAGGGCGTCTCCCCGCTCGAAATATCCGGTGGAGGAAGGCAGGGGGAAGTGGGGAGTGTGGGCGGAGGAGGGGTAGAGAGGGGTGAACCGAACCCCTTCTCCAACGTGGGCCGGGGTCCAGGAGCCTGCGGCATCCTACAGCTCAGCAGGCTTAGCACCATCAGCATCATGATCGCAATCCGACCCGGCTTAGACAGAACACACATCACATTCTCCTTGTTTAACAAGTATAACCAGGATTGTAATAGAAGCGATAGATGGCCGTGGTCCCTTGAGCGACATCAACACAGCAACAAGGAGCTACTGTCTCGCCTAAGTATCTTTCAAGATGAACATGGGATCCACTATAACAAACTGTGCACCTGCAATCACGATTTGAGCAAGAGCATGTTGGACAATTGCATTGATCGGATGGGTTTGGGCATGATTTGCAGAGATAGCATCCTCCAACAATATCGCCAAGTTTATATGAGCGGGAAGTTAAATCAATCCACTGTCCGTTGCTTACAGTAGGATTAGCGACATGACCATACATCACTGAACCAACATAACAATACTTTCCGTTATCGTATATATACAAATCAACTGTGATTGAACGAGCGTAGCTATTGTTCGGTTCTTTACAGCAACACAGATATTCGACCCATGTTCGCACGCGACGAACCGTTGGATAATTGACATATAGACAAATCGATCCGGGTGTTGGGCATGTTGATCCAGTTCCTGCAATGTCAATTGGTGAAGACCAATTCTTGCAACGACCATGAGCGTTTAAACATCCGCTACAATTCCCGTAGCAAGCTGGGCAATCACAATAATAATCCCGCCCGGTCACGATTCCCGATATCGGTGCATAAACATATGCATACGCCATGGAAAACCTCCTTTCGCTTAAAATTTTGTTAATGAGGTTGTAATGATGGGCATCAAGGATCCCTCAGGATCCTGATAAGTCACGAGGGTGTAAAGAACATCTTGTTCGATCCAATGCACCATATAGCCATCCACGGTCGGAAGCAGCACCCCGGGGGCCGGCGTGAAGAAAACCTTTGCCGGTGGGACTGGAATCTCTGGCTGCTCAGGATGCCGCACCGGCCACACTGGATAAGGACGAGGATAAATGGGACGCGCCCACAGGCTCCCTTCGGGTTCAGAGGCCCGCCCGAAGTCCAGCATCACGATGAACACTCGACCGCCTCCTCGGAACCGGATCACCTGCCCTTGTTGAAAGGGCAACTCTGTTGGCCGGTAGAGGGGGAAGGGGATCTGCGCTCGTGCCTCGGCCAGATCCTGCACCGGAAGGGTCTCCCCGCGCAGGGCCTCGGCTTCCGGGCGGCCATCGGTCTGGCACAGGATGGGGGCGGGGGCACAGCTCACGAAGGGGGGAATCGGGGCGCCTTCCGGAAGCAGCACGAACCCCTCCCAGAGCTCCTCCTCCCCTGGGCCGAGACGAGGAGAGGCCGAACCGGCGGAACCGGCGGTTCGAGGGGCATGGGTCCCTCCGGGGATCCGCCGCAGCAGCGCCAGCCCGGCCAGGGCCAGGCTCTGGCGCAACAGCCGTCGCCTCCCCCAATCCACGCCCAGCACCGGGCCTCCCATCCGAGCCACGGCCTGGGCCACCCGCAACGCCCGCACCGGGCCCAGAACCTGCACCAGGCGCCAGCACATCGCCAGGCCCGTGAAGACCCGGACGTGCTTCCCCTCGATTT
>NZ_DAOUCJ010000103.1 GCF_034432235.1 Thermoflexus sp.
GGAATTAGTGTTAATTCGAGCTGATTGAATGCGGAAAAGTAGCAATATTACTGCAAAAACGAAGGCTATGTTTAAGAACCGTCGCCTCCCCCAATCCACGCCCCGCACCGGCCCGCCGTGCCGGGCCACGGCCTGGGCCACCCGCAACGCCCGCACCGGGCCCAAGACCTGCACGAGGCGCGCCCGCATCCCAAGGCCCGCGAAGACCCGCACCCGCTCCCCTTCGATCTCGACGAGCATCGGCCCCCAGCGCCAGCCGGGATGAGCCCGAATCCTACGGCAGCCATCGTTCGGTCATGGTCCCACCTCCTGCATTCGGTCCGGCGATCCCGGATCCCTCGTGAACCGCTGCATGGTAGGGCCTGAAAATCAGGTTGTCAATCCCTAAAGCGGAAATCAAAGATCCAATCCCAATCAATACGGCCATAAAAGCCCAACAGGGCGGGAGCCCCGGCCACCATCTGGGGAGGCGTCAACCGTTCCACCACCGGCATCCTACAGGAGCCATCGGCCGCCAGCAGCCAGAGGGCGACTTGCTCCCCCTGGAGGCCTATGCCCAGCACGAACCGTCCCGAATCCGCCCAGACTGGCCCCTCCATGCGCATCTCATACGGGGCCGACAGAATCCGCGGCGACTCATCCTCCGGGTCCAGGATCGCGATGCGGCGTTGGGCCAAAGCACCAGGATCCCCCGCCTCCCCCGCGTCCGGCGCGGCTACGAACGCCAGGCGGTGGCCGTCGGGAGACCACCGGGGAGCGAATCCCACCCAGCCGGAGGGGAGAAGGGCATGCTGTTCACCTGTCGCCAGATCCACCTTAATTAAGGTTTTATTGTGCCACATCTCCCGACCGCCACCCGCCATCACGACCACCACGGAGGTGCCAGGCTGTGGGGCCACCGCCCCCGGCCAGGGTAGAACGGGATTCGCAACCTCCTGGGGCGAGGTGCCTCCCGTCGCAGATATGGCCAGCAACTCCAGGCCGTCTGCGGCCAGAGACATCGAACGGTGGAGGCCGTGCCAGAACAGCAGCCACCGCCCGTCCCCGGACCATCCGGCCAGCCACGCCTGTTCCTGCGCCCCGTTCGGAAAAGACCAAACCCGGCGCAGATTCCCCGAGCGATCCACCCAGGCCAGGCCTTGCTCGACGATCTGGCCCGGGGAAGATCCGATCCGCTCATAGGAAAAGGCGAGGCGGGTTCCATCTGGCGACCACGCCAGCCCCACCGGGGCACCGGGGTCCAGATGCATCCCCTTCTCCCAGGTCCACATCGGCCGCCGGGATCCCGAGGCGGGCTCCAGGATCCAGATCCCTTGGGCATCCGCGTAGGCGAGGGTCGCCCCGGAAGGCGCCCACACGGCCGCTTGGATTCCTTCCGGAAGGGAAAGGGTGGCGGTTCCTGTCATCTCCAGCACGACCGCCGCGGATTCCCCTTTCCAGGCCAGAACCCACGCGCCGTCTGGAGAAAGCGCGAGACGGGTATAGCCTTCCGCAGGCGTTCGCCACCGCTCCTCCCCGCCCGGCAGATCTTTCCAGCCCACTGCTCCATCTCGCAGGAAGGCGAGCCGTCCCATGGGAGCGGTCGCACAGGGCGCGATGGGCGTGGAAGGAAGAGTGGGAGCAGGAGTGGAGGTAGGCGAAGCGGGAGGAGAAGGGAGGCGAGAAGGTGGAACGGGCGTCCCGGTGGGCCCCATCGGTGCCCCCTCCGGCTGTCCGCAGCTGGCCAAGCTCCCCAAGAGCCCCACCAGGACCATCCATTTCCAAAGCCCCCGGATGCGCTTCATGATCATCCCTCCTTCTGCGGAAGTTGAAGGCTCCAAAGGCGTGTAGCCTGGATGTGCTGAGAGCCTCGCTGTACCCCCACGACCTGAATCCATGAACCGGGTGGAAGGCATCGAGGCATGCGAAGAGGTTCCTCATCAAGAAGCGTCTTCTCATCCATTGTAACGAGCAAGCGATGACCGTCCGCGGACTGCAACTGGATGGTCCACGGGGTGCAGGAAAGCACCAAGCCGTAAAGGTTGACGATGTTCAGCCATATCCGAGTGGCGCGCAGCCGATGCTCGGAGATCCGCCATCCGCGACCGAACAGGAAGTCCCCGGGCTCCAGCAGCTCTTCACCCCCCTCCACTCCTTTCCACACAGATGTGCTCGAATCTATATGCAGAATCCAAGAAGTTTTTCCGTTCTCAATGCGCCACCCTTCCTGGGTCCGCTCTCGCACATATCCCTGGACGAACAGATCTGCAGGAGCGAGAGGTTCGATGAGGGGAGCTTCCGTGGACGAACGAACCCCGCTGGCGCATTCAGCCTGGAAGCGAACCGTGACCGGGATGGTTCCGAGAGCCAGATCCGCGATGGCGGAAAACGCCGGGGGTGAGATCGGTGATCGCCGGCTCATAGCCTACTATACCTCCGGGGGGACAACGCTCGGGCGTGGAGCAATAACTGCGCATATTCGGCCCACAATCGGCTACGGTGACACCGATACTGGCCCCATTGCATCGATTCGTGATATACATCGTGGAACCGCACTGGCGGGCCAGTAAGCTTTGCCCACAGCCGCTGTAGTCACATAAAGAATAGGTGGTCACGATCGGCCAGGTGGCCTGGTAAGCGCCGTTGTTCCAGGTCCCGCATTTCCCACAGCCGGTGCAGGCGCTTTGATAGGAACCACGACCGTTCCAGGAATACCAGCATAGGGCAGCAGGTTGGGGGGCTCGAGCTGGGGTGATTCAGGGATCCCCGTTGGTTTTAGTTTGAGCCGATGGGATTTGATCGACTTTCCAACTCCGGAGGACGAACCATCCCGCGAGGGCTCCTCCAGCCCGGCGCAGGAAATCGCGCCTCCCCCAATCCACGCCCAGCACCGGCCCGCCGTGCCGGGCCACGGCCTGGGCCACCCGCAGGGCTCGCGCCGGGCCTAAGACCCGCACAAGACGCGCCCGCATCGCCAGGCCCGTGAAGACCCGCACCCGCTCCC
>NZ_DAOUCJ010000104.1 GCF_034432235.1 Thermoflexus sp.
CGAGGCCACCCTGGCCCGCCTGATCGAAGCCCAGGCCCGCACTGAAGAGCGCCTCGCCCGCGTCGAGGAAGCCCTCGCCCGCCTCGCCGAAGCCCAGGCCCGCACCGAAGAACGCGTCACCCGCCTGGAGGAAGCCCAGATCCGCACCGAGGAGCGCCTCGCCCGCGTCGAGGAAGCCCTCGCCCGCCTCGCCGAAGCCCAGGCCCGCACCGAAGAACGCGTCGCCCGCCTGGAGGAAGCCCAAATCCGCACCGAGGAGCGCCTCGCCCGCATCGAGGAAGCTCAGGCTCGCAACGAAGAGCGGACGGCCCGCCTGGAGGAGGGCCAGCGCCGCCTGGAGGAGGCCCTGGCCCGCCTGGCCGAAGCCCAGGCCCGCACCGAAGAACGCGTCACCCGCCTGGAGCGGGCCATGGAACGGATGGCCCGTCAGGTCGGCGCCCTGAGCGACGTGATCGGCGGCGACCTGGAGGATGCGGCCTATATCGTCATCCACGACGCCTTCACCCGGGAGCTGGGATGGAAGGTGGACGTCCTGGAACGCGCCCACCTTCGCTGGGACGGTCACGACCTAGAGGTCGATCTTATCGGTCGGGCCCATGATCCCGCCCGCCCCGGATATGAGATCTGGATCGTCGGCGAGACCAAATACAACATCACCATTGGAGAGGTCAATCGATTCGCCCGGAAGCTGCCCATGATCTCCCGATATCTGAATTACGAGCACGGGGAGAACGAAAAGCGCCTCCTCATCCCCGTATGCTTCTGCTATCGGGCTCGCCCCGAGGTGCGGGAGCGGATCTATAACCTGGGTTTCCATCTGGTTTTCTCCTACGGGCGGATCATCTGGGGGAAAGATGGCCCTCCTGTCTCAAAGCGGAAACGAGCGGCTGCCCGGAAAGGTCGCCGCTCCAGCGCGGGGGCTCGCTGAGGGATCGCTCGATCGGCCCGATGGACTGTCCTGGAGAGCCGAGCCTCCGCATCGAAGCAGGCCTAGTCCGTGACCCATTCATCTCGCTCCCGGAGAATCTCACCCATGGCCAGCCGCACCCTGCTCATGATCCCCGGTCCGGTGGAAGTGGACCCGGAGGTCCTGGAGGCGATGGCCCGCCCTCCCCTCAGCCATATGTCCACGGCCTTCGCGGCCCTGATGCAGGAGTCCCTAATCGGCCTGCAGGAAGTCTTCGATGCCCCAGACGGCCAGCCGTTCCTGGTCCCGGGATCTGGCACCCTGGCGATGGAAATGGCGCTGGCCAACCTGGTCGAGCCGGGCGATCGTGTGGTGGTGGTGGACACCGGTTACTTTGCTGCCCGGATGGCGGAGATCGCCGAATGGCTGGACGCGGAGGTCATCCGGGTGACGGCGGAGCCGGGCGCCCTCCCCGATGAGGGGGAGCTGGAGGCCGCCCTCCGGCAGGGCGTCAAAGTGCTGACCCTCACCCACGTGGATACTTCCACCGGGGTGGTGGTTCCGGTGGAGCGCTGGGCGCCTCTGGCGCACCGCTACGGAGCCCTGGTGGTCGTCGATGGGGTGTGCGCGGTCGGCGGGCAGCGCTTCCATCAGACGGCCTGGGAAGTCGATGTCGCCCTCACCGGCTCCCAGAAAGCCCTCGCCGTCCCGCCGGGGCTGGCGATTGTCGTCGCCCGTCCTTCGGCTCTGGAGGCCTATCGTTGTCGGCGGACCCGCCCGCGATCTTACTATGCGGACTGGGGGAAATGGCTCCCGGTGATGGAGGCTTTCCAGGCCGGTCGCCCGGCCTATTTCGCCACCCCCGCCGTGAATCTGGTGGCGGCTCTGGCCGTCTCCCTCCGCCGGATCCGCGCCGAGGGGCTGGAGGCCCGCTGGGCCCGCCACGAGCGGATCGCCCGCGCCTTCCGGGCCGGGCTGCGGGCGATGGAGTTGGAGATGGTGCCCCGGGATCCTGCCTGGGCGGCCGTGACGCTGAGCGTGATTTACTACCCGGATGGAGTGGATGATCATCTGATCCGGGAAATCGAGCAGGCCGGGGTGACCGTGGCGGGAGCGATCCACCCGGCTTTGCGCGGCCGCTCCTTCCGGGTCGGCCATATGGGAGAGATCGGGCTGCCGGCCCTTCTGCAGACCCTGAGCGCCATCGAGATCGCCCTGCGCTGCCTGGGCCATGCCCTCCCCCCCGGCGCAGGCGTTGCCGCCGCTCAGGCCGAATGGACGCGCGGAGCGTGAAACAAAACGGGGCGGTGGGATCACCGCCCCGTTGCTTTCTGTCCGATTCCCCGAAGCACTCACAGGAAGCCTTCCATCAGGAGCCCATGAAAGTCTCTGGCCTCCGGCTGAACACCACATGGGATCCAGGGGCCATCTCTTTATGACGGGTGAGGGGTCGGAACAGGGAAACGAAGATCCCGTGCTCGGCCCCGGGAACCCCGGTGGCCAGGGGTTGACCCAGCGGATCGAAAACGCCGGAGGCGACCCCCTCCGCCTGATCCGGCGGGGCGGCCAGAGCCACAAACACCCGATTCTCATCCGCCCGGGCGCGGGCCAGGGTATGAAGATCTGACGCCGCGGCGGACACCCACCAGATCAGAAGCTCGGCCCCTCGCAACATCGCGCCGCGGGCGATCTCCGGTGCCCATCCCTCGGACTCCCACAGCACCCCCACCATGCCCCCGCCGATGGAATACACGGGGGATCCTGCCCGCCTATCCCCCGGATGGCGGCCGATCCACCGCCCGCGGTCCAGGAGATGAAGAGCCGCCCCTGTCGAGCCCGCTTCTCCCTTTTCAGGGAACGGAACAATCCACCCGCATGACCATTGGGCGCTGAGAGCTTCCAGGGCTTCAAGGGCCGAGGGGTCGGGATCCGGCGGCAGTCCAGATACCACCAGCAGGGAAGCGCCCTGGCGGATCAGGGTCTCCCCCAGCGTGGCGACGCGCTGGATCCATTGCGTCGTCGTGGGATACGCTCTGAGCTGGAGCAAGCCCATCCGGAGATACAGGGCATCGGGAGGGATGGGCTCCTGAAGCCATCGGGCGATCGGCAGATTCTCATGGGGGGCTGTGAGCAGAGGATCCCATGCGTCCGGCCGAACCCGGGGGCCCGGCGCCGCTTCCGGGTCGACCTCGGCCAGCACGATCTCCTCTCGATCCGGGCTTCCCATCGCCCGATATTGTCCATCGGGGGCGATCACCCCGCTGCGGCCGCAATAGACGACGCTGTCCGCTTCCATTCCGACCTTGTTGGCCACCGCGATCCACACGCCGTTCTCCATCGCCCGCGCCGGGAGCATATAGAGCACCTGCGGGTTGGTGCGGGCGCCTGGAGCCCCTGTCGCAGTCACCAGAGCGGTGGCGTCCAGGATCAGGCGGGCGCCGCGCAGGGCCAGGGCGCGGGGGATCTCGGGCATGCGGGCGTCGGCGCAGATCATCAGGCCCACCCGTCCGAAGGGGAGATCGAAAACCGGGAGCTCCGATCCGGGATCGAACCACTCCCGATCGAAGTGCCAGAGGAAGAGTTTATCGTGGAAGCCCAGGACCTGGCCCTGGGGATCCATGAGGGCCACCGAGTTGCGCAGCCGTCCCGAGGGGTGCGGGCGAGCGAGGCCTACCGCGATATACGCTCGGTGGCGGCGGGCCTTTTCCCCGAACAATCGGAGGATCTCCTCTACCGGGCGCGGTTCGGATCGTCGATAAGCCTCCAGGGAGTGCAGATAATAGGCCGGGTAAGTGCACTCTGGGAGCAGGATGATCTCCGGCTGGTAACGGCCAGCCTCCTCCACCCGATCCAGCGCCCGCCCCAGGGCTTCCTCCGCATGCTCCAGATCCTTTGCCTCCAGCTGCACACAGGCGATCCCTATCGCGGTCATCGCGTGAGCTCCCCAACCATCAGCTTGGCGATGGGATGACCCCTCCTCGAGGCCCTCAACCTCCATCCGGCGAGGCCGATTCAAGAGGGGGTCCCGCAACCGGTTTCCAGCGCCCGGATTTTCTCCACCCGGCGGGCGTGGCGCCCCCCTTCGAAGGGGGTGCGCAGCCAGGTTTCCAGGATCTCGATGGCCAGCCCTGGCCCCACCACCCGCCCCCCCATGCAGAGGATGTTGGCATCGTTATGGGCGCGGCTCATACGGGCAGAATATACATCCGAGACCGCCGCGGCGCGGATCCCGGCCACCTTGTTGGCCGTGATGGCCATGCCGACCCCGGTGCCGCAGATCAGAACTCCGAAATCCGCTTCCCCCCGGGCTACGGCCTCCGCCACAACCCGGGCATAGTCCGGATAATCCACCGGATCGGGCCCGTGGGTTCCGAAATCGATGACCTCGATCCCCCGCTCCCGCATATACATGGCGAGGGTCTCCTTCAAGGCATACCCGGCATGATCCGCGCCGATGGCGACCCGCATCTCCCCCTCCATGTGTCCAGGAATCGGACAGATCGCTGAATCCGTCCGGCCCTCGCCCGCACCCTGCGCTAATGGGTGATGGCCACGACCCGATCGAGGCCGGCGCTATCTTTCAGCAAACGAACCACAGCTCGGGGGAAGGCTGAACGCGCCAGGTCGAGGACGGCCGCGCCCTGCCCGGCCCCAATTTCCAGGAATACCGCCCCCATTGGCCGGAGGAAATCCGGCGCCTGAGCCAGGAAGCGGCGGATGACCTCCAGGCCATCAGGCCCGCCGTCCAGCGCCAGGATCGGCTCATATTCCCGGATCGCCGGATCCAGGACTTCCCACTCCGAGCGGGCCACGTAGGGCAAATTGGCGACCAGCAGATCCACCGCCTCCGGCAGGGGAGCGCAGAGATCCCCCTGAAGGAACGACAGCCGATGGGCGACCCCATGGCGGATCGCATTCTCCCGGGCCACCTCCAGGGCCTCCGAGGAGAGATCCGTAGCGTAGCCCCGGCTGTTGGGCAGATAAACCGCGAGGGTCACCGCGATGCATCCGGATCCTGTGCCGATGTCCGCGAAGGTGAGCGGGGCATAGGTTCGGTAGGTCCGGCTTCGGGCCCACTCCAGGGCGGCATCCACCAGGTGTTCCGTCTCCGGGCGGGGAATCAGGACAGCGGGGGTGACCCGGAAAGGCATCCCGTAGAACTCCCGCTCTCCGATCAGATAAAACAGGGGCTCCCCATGCGCGGAGCGGGCCACCAGCCGGGCGAAGGCTTCCCACTCCGGATCCGTCAGGACACGCTCGGGATGGGCCAGCAAGTAGGCGCGAGATACCCCGAGGACACGGGCCAGCAGCACCTCCGCCGCCAGCCGGGGCTGGGTCGCCCGGACCCGCTGAGCAGCCCAGGCGATGGCCTCTCGAATTGATAGAGTCTGGATCGGGGCCTGATGAATCATCCGGCTGCTTCACCTCATATTTCCCGGATCGCCACATATGGCATGGGATAAACGAGCGGCTGGATCTTCCCACCTAACCTCTGGAGATCAACGAGCTCATTGTGACCCACATGATCTCAGCATAGCCGGAAGAGCGAACGGAGGCCAGTTTTGCCGAGAGCGACGCTTCACCGAAGATATAATAAACATTAACATCGGGGCTTCCAATGGACTCCAGAACCTCGCGCATGAGCGGAGCACCGTGGAGGTTCCATGAGGATCCGCGGCACGACCCGCCTGGTGGGGTTGCTGGGATGGCCGGTGGCGCACAGCCGGAGCCCCCAGATGCATAACGCGGCCTTCGCCGCGCTCAGGCTGGATTGGGCTTATGTGCCCCTGCCCGTCCCGCCCGAGCGGCTGGAAGATGCCATGCGGGGTTTGCGGGCGATGGGTTTCGCGGGAGCCAATGTCACCGTTCCCCACAAGACCACGGTGATCCCCTATCTGGATGAGCTCTCCCCCCTGGCCCGGGCGCTCGGAGCGGTGAATACCCTCCGGGTGGTGGAGGGGCGATGGATCGGGGAAAACACAGACGTGGAAGGGTTCCGCCGGGCCCTGGCGGAGACCGGGCTTTCCGCCCAGGGACAGGCGGTGGCTATCCTGGGGGCCGGCGGGGCTGCCCGCGCGGTCCTGGCCGCCCTGGCCATGGAAGGGGCCGCGGAGATTTTCCTGATCAACCGAAGCCCGGAGCGGGCTCATCGCCTGATCGCCGAACTGCGGGAAACCTTCCCCCCCGCTGGCCTTCGCCTGCCGCCCACCCATGTGCTCCGCCTGGAGGAGCCCCCCCCGGAAGACATCGCGCTGCTGATTAACACCACGCCGGTGGGCATGGCGCCAGAGGTCGAGGCGTCCCCCTGGCCGCCGGAGCGCCCGTTCCCCTGGGGCCTGCAGGGCGTCATCGATCTCATCTATGAGCCGCCGCGGACCCGATTGATGGCGCTGGCGGAAGCCGCGGGGATCCCCGCTTTCAACGGCCTGGGGATGCTGCTGCACCAGGGGGCGCTGGCCTTCGCCATGTGGACCGGCCGGGAGCCCCCCCTGGCCGTGATGCGGGCGGCGCTCCAGGAGTGACCGTCGACCCATCGGCTGCGATTCGACAGCCACCGGGGATCGCAATAAAATAAGGTGATCCAGGGATCAGCCCCCAGGACCGTCCCCCGTGCTCCGGCGGGGGGCTGGTCATCCCGCCGGATGGCCCCTGGGGGCATGCCCTGAACTCTGAATGGAGGAGCATCATCGCAAGGATGACCCAGTTCCAGATCACCGATGACCTGGAAGCGCTGTTGAATGTCCTGCCCCCCGATATCGCCCAGGCCGTGCGAGATCGCAATCGAAACGAGGCCCTGCTGGAGGTTGTGCTGGACCTGGGGCGATATCCGGAGGCCCGATATACCGACGGCGAGGTGACCCTCTGCCAGCGGGAAGTGACGGAAGCCGACCTGCAATACGTGGTCTCCCGCATCGGGGAGTTCGACGCCGACAACCGGGCCGGGATCCAGCGGACCCTGCATCGGATCAGCGCGATCCGCAACCGGCGTGGCAATATCATCGGCCTGACCTGCCGGGTCGGCCGGGCCGTCTACGGCACGATTGAGATCATCCGGGATATCATCCTCTC
Source organism: Thermoflexus sp. (assembly GCF_034432235.1). Classification (NCBI taxonomy): domain Bacteria; kingdom Bacillati; phylum Chloroflexota; class Thermoflexia; order Thermoflexales; family Thermoflexaceae; genus Thermoflexus; species Thermoflexus sp. The sequence goes on from NZ_DAOUCJ010000104.1 coordinate 6,977, forward strand.
CGGCAAGAACATCCTCCTGCTGGGCCGCCCGGGCGTCGGAAAGACGACCATGCTGCGGGAGGCGGCGCGGGTCCTGGCGGAGCACAAGCGGGTGATCATCGTGGACACCTCGAACGAGATCGGGGGCGACGGGGATATCCCGCATCCAGCGGTCGGCCGCGCGCGCCGCATGCAGGTCCCCAAGCCCAGCCTCCAGCATGAGGTGATGATCGAGGCGGTGGAGAACCATATGCCCGAGGTCATCATCATCGATGAGATCGGGCGCGAGCTGGAGGCGATCGCCGCCCGCACTATCGCCGAGCGCGGCGTGCAGCTGATCGCCACCGCCCACGGGAACACCCTGGAGAACCTGCTGATGAACCCCACCCTCTCCGACCTCGTGGGCGGCATTGAGAGCGTGACGCTCTCGGACGAGGAGGCCCGGCGGCGGGGCACGCAGAAGACAGTCCTCGAACGGCGGGCGCCCCCCACCTTCGACGTGCTCATCGAGATCCAGGACCGCCAGCGGCTGCTGGTTCATCACGACGTGGCTGCCAGCGTGGATGCCCTCCTGCGAGGCCAGCAGCCCGACGTGGAGCTGCGCTATCGGGATGAGGAAGGGCACATCCACATCGAGAAGCCCCGATTCCGGCGGGCGGTGATGATGGGGAAGTCTCCCCTCCCCTTCTGGCGCGGGGAGATCATCTCCACCACGCCGATCGCGACGGGGGAATCCCTGCCCGCCTCCCCACGGGTGACCGTGGAACGCGCCGGAGTCTTCGAAGATGAGGGCGAGCTGGAGGAAGCCCCATGGCCGGTCTCCCCGCTCCCCTCGGGCAATGGGCCGCGGCGCCCCCTGCGGGTGTATCCCCTGGGCCTGGCGCGGAACCGCCTCCAGCGGGCGGCCAGCGTCTTCGGGACCCCCATTCAAATCGTGGAGCAGATCGGTGAGGCAGACGTGGTGATCACCACGAAGGCCCATTACCGGCGCCACCCCCGGGTGCTCCACGAAGCGGAAGGCCGTGGGGTTCCTATCTACGTGGTCCGCTCGAACACGGTGACCCAGATCGAAAGCTGTCTGGCGGACATCCTGAACCTGGCCCCTGCGGAAGGGGAAGAGGACGATCGCCTCGCGCAGGCGCTGGAAGAGGCGGAGGCGGCCATCCGGAGGATCCTCAACGGGGAAGCGAAATACGTGGATCTATCTCCCCAGAACGCATATATCCGGCGCCAGCAGCATCTCTTGGCCCGCCAGTATAATCTGATCTCCCATAGCTACGGGAAGGAGCCGAACCGTTATGTTCGAATCTACGGGGAGTGAGATTCTGTTGGAAGGGAAGCCTTAAAGCTCCCAGAGGCCCGCTGGCGCCATCTCCCCTCGTTCGCTCAAAATCAACCCGATGCGATGCTGATGAGCGGCCTGAACGGCCCCCAGCTGCATGGTCATCCCGAAAATAAAGGGGCGGATCCGCCCCTGGATCCCCCGCTCCCGCAGGAGCCTCCGGATGCGTTCCCGGCTGAGGATCCCCGCGAAATCCTCGAAATCCCGGGGTCGAGCCCTCACCCGCACAGAGATCAGAAGCCATTCGACGTTTCCCTCGGCATCCCGAACCTGCGTGACTCCATCGATCTCCGTCTCCGAATCCAGGGGTAGAGAGGAGATCGGCATCTGGAGTTGATACCCCCGGCTTTCCAGCCATCGCTCCATATAGACCGCCATGCGCTCCTCCGCCACGATCCCCACCACGGACCCGAAACGGTTGAGTTGATCCCCCATCGCCTGTTGCGCAAGGACCAACCGACGGATCTGAGCAGTCAGATCCCGGATCTCCTCCTGGATCCGGATCTGCGTCTCCTCCAGCCGGGCCAGCCGCTCCTCCGTCCGGATCTGTGCCTCCTCCAGCCGCGCCAATCGCTCCTCCGCCCGGATCTGTGCCTCCTCCAGCTTTGCCAGCCGCTCCTCCGCCTGCCGCTGGGCCTCAGCCAGCTTCGCCACCGCCTCCTCCAGCCGGGCCAATCGCTCCTCCGTCCGGATCTGCGCCTCCTCCAGCCGCGCCAGCCGCTCCTCCGCCTGCCGCTGGGCCTCAGCCAGCTTCGCCACCGCCTCCTCCAGCCGGGCCTGGTTCGCCGCTAGATCCGCAAAGCGCTGATCCACCTCTAAACGGAAGCGAATGAGCGCTTCGACCTGGCGTTCCTGAACATTCGTCAGGGCCTGAATCGAAGACGTTATGGTTTGCAACACAGCGAGCATGGAGGAGAGGACCCGCGTTTGCTCCTGCTGATGACGGGCGACTTCCGCCAGCACGGTGCCGATCACCGCCTGGAGGGCCTGGACCTGCGCGGGCAGGACCATCACCTCCTCGCCCAGCAATAGCTGGCGCAGGCGCTGAAGCCATTCCCGATTCTCTTCCAGCAGGCGAATCAGATCGTCGAAATCTTCCACGGTGAACGCCATCCTTCAGCCCCCCTGGAGGTAACATCGGGCCATCTCATTTTATATCAATGACGGAAATGACGCCTTCCGGTGAACACCATGGCGATCCCCCAGCGATCGGCGGCCTCGATGACCTCGGGATCCCGAATAGAGCCCCCGGGCTGGATGATCGCCATCACCCCGGCGGCCGCGGCGACCTCCACCCCATCCGGGAAGGGGAAGAAAGCGTCGGAAGCCAGCACCGCCCCCCGGGCTCGTTCCCCCGCTTTCATCACCGCGATTCGCACCGCATCCACGCGGCTCATCTGCCCCGCCCCAACCCCCACCGTCTGGCCCTCCCGGGCCAGCACAATGGCGTTGGAACGCACATGGCGAACCACCTGCCAGGCGAACCGGAGATCCCGCCATTCGGATTCGGTGGGCGCCCGGCGGGTAACAACTTCCCACGTCCTGGGATCATCTCCCCCCTCATCAAGGGTCTGAACCAGAAATCCACCGAGGGCGCTCCGAACCTCGAGGGGTAAGGTTACCGCATCCCGCATGCGGATCACGCGGCACGCCTTCTTCCGCGCCAAGCGCTCCAGCGCCTCCGGCTGATAGGCCGGGGCGACGATCACCTCCAGAAAGATCCCCTGCAGCGCCCCAGCGGCTTCGACATCGACCGCCGTGTTGAAGGCGACGATGCCGCCATATGCGCTCTCTGGATCGCTATCCAGGGCGCGCCGGAAAGCCTGCGCCGGCGTATCCGCCACCGCGGCCCCGCATGGGTTGTTGTGCTTGACGATGACCGATGCCGGCACAGGGAGATCCTGCGCCGCCCGCCAGGCAGCTTCCAGATCCAGCAGGTTATTGTAGGAAAGCGGTTTCCCCTGGAGCACCTCGAACGGCAAGGGACGGAGAGGGTCCAGATAGAAGGCTCCAGCCTGATGGGGGTTCTCCCCGTAACGCAAAGGGATCGCCGGCCGCCCGAAAAGGAGCAACCGCTCCGGGAGCGACCCGGAGCCCAGGCCCTCCGGATCCAGATACCGGGCAATCATCGCATCATAATAGGCTGTCATCTGGAACACGCGGGCCGCCAGGCGCCGTCGCAACTCCATGGGAACTTCCCCGTGCTGGCGAAGGGCGTCCAGGACGAGAGGATAATCCGCGGGGCTGCTGCATACGACCACCCGGGCGAAATTCTTCGCGGCCGCCCGCAGGAGCGCCACGCCTCCGATGTCGATGGCTTCGATCGCTTCCTCCAGGCTTCCTCCCCGGGCCGCTTCTTCGAACGCATACAGATTCACCGCTACCAAGTCGATGGGATGCCCGCCGATGGCGGCAAGCTCCATTAGATCTCCCTCCGTGGCCCGGGCCAGGATCCCGGCGTGCACCCGGGGGTGGAGGGTTTTCACCCGTCCTCCCAGGATCTCCGGAACGCCCGTCCATTCCTCCAGCGGAGTCACCGGGATCCCCGCGGCGGAGAGAGCCTGGGCGGTTCCCCGCGTGGCGAGGATCCGCCAGCCCAGCTCAACCAGACCGCGGGCGAACTCCACCAGCCCGCTCCGGTCCGTCACACTGAATAAAGCGTAACGTTCCGCCATCGGGCGGCCCTCCCTTCGGGTCAATCCTGAGCAGAAGGAGGAAATCCTTCATAACTGGAGGTCATGGTTCCCCTCGTGCGATGAAAAAGGCCAGGTTTCCGCGCGTTATCCTTTCAGGAACTCCTCGATCGCAGAGCGGCTGATCCGATAGGTGGTGCCGATCTTGCGGGCCTTCAGCTGGCCGGATTCGATCAGCTGCAGGACATCCTCCGGGGATACCTTCAGGTAGGCGGCGGCCTCTTCCACCGTCATCACCTCAGGCGCCGCTGCAGGGGCGGCCGGCCGGGCGGTCATCCCCTGGAACAGCTGGGTGAAAAACTGGGCCAGCCCGAAGCCAGCCCCCGCACCCACGCCCGCCGCAGCCAGCCCACCCAGCTCCTGCTGCGCCGCCTCCCGCAGGGCGTCTGCCGCCTGCAGCTGTGCATATGTCTGCACGTCCAGCAACCCCATCGCCCGCAGCTCCTCGATGGTCTTCGAGGAGGGCCGAAGGGACTGCACATAGAACGCCTTCAGGTCCAGGCCCAGCGCCCCGAAGTCCTCCTGCGCCCTGGCCCGCACCGCGGCGCCCAGCTCCTCGAAAAACCCCGCGAGGTCCACCACCGGCCGGTTGAAGTTGCCCACAACGTCGGCCAGCTTGCTCACCAGGATGCTGCGCAGGTAATCCACAATCCGCTCCGTCTCATACAGACGCTGAACCCCCACGATCTTATTGACGAACAGCTGGGGATCCCTCACCTGGATGGCAAAGGTTCCGTGACCTTGAAGCAGGACCACGCCCAACCCCATGCCCGGGTTGCGGACGACGATGGGCTCCAGGGTTCCCCATTTCAGATCCACAAACTCCCGGGTGGAAACGAAATAGACCTCTGCGGTGAAGGGGGAACGGCCACTGAAGAGCGGCCCCAGCAGGTTGATCAGAAGCGGGATGTTGGCCGTGGTGAGCGTGTGGCGGCCGGGGCCGAACGCGTCCAGGGCTTTCCCATCCCGGAAGAAAACCGCCACCTGACTTTCCCGCACGATGAGCTGGGAGCCCAGGCGGAAATCCCCTGCCCCTTCCTCGGGGAACCGCCGGACGATCTCCCGGCCGGTGTCATCCGCCCATTCGATCACATCGAAGATCCGCGGCATCCCGATACTCCTTTCTCCGTTCTCTGTCGGCGGCACGGACTCTTGGCGTCCAGTCTAGTCCAGTCTAATGGAAGAACGATCGGAAGGCCACCAGGAAACCGATCGCCACCACCGTCCGCCGCACCCAGATGCGATCGACTCGCCGCGCGATGGCAACGGAGGCATACCCCCCGGCCAGCGCGCCGATCGCCATCCACAGCACATCCCCCCAGAGCACAGCGCCGGACTGGATAAAGTAAAGCGCGGCGATCCCATTGATGGTGAACGCCAGCACGTTTTTCAACCCGTTCATCTGATGGATATCCGTCAGCCCCATCAATTCCAGGGCGGCCAGCATCAGGATGCCGATCCCCGCCCCAAAGTATCCCCCATAGAATCCCACCAGAAGCTGGAAGAAGACAAGAGCAGCCCACCGCCGGACAGAGATCGAGGTCGTGGACCGCGGCAGCCAGCGCTGGAGCTGAGGGCCGATCATCAAGAGGATCGTGGCGAACAGCAATAGATAGGGGATGATCCCCCGGAACGTCCGTTCCGGGGTGTGAAGCAGCACATACGACCCCAGGAATCCGCCGACCAGAGAGGGCCAGAATAGGATCAGCAGCCAGTGGCGGATCCGCTTGAGCTCGTAGCGAAATCCGAAAGCTCCGGCGAGGGATCCGGGAAGGAGGGCCACCGTGTTGGTGGCGTTGGCCAGGATCGGATGGCGGCCCAGCCACAGCAACGCCGGAAAGGATACCAGAGTCCCCCCGCCTGCGATGGCGTTCATCGCCCCGGCGATAAAAGCGGCCATGAAGACAATGGGCGCATCCCGCATGAAGCTCCTCCGCCCCCATAGATGGCTGATGCCAGTGATTTTACTGGAGAACAGCGGGACGTACGCGAGGCCACAAGTGGATCGCAAACGCGAAGACCCCCAGCGCTTCCAGGCCAGCCCCTACGGCCAGCCCAACGCCCCATCCGGCGGCCCCGGCCAGACCGGCGCTGAGAGCACCGGCGTTCAATAACCCGAAGGAAGCCCAGGCCCACCCCGCCCGCCCGCGCGGATCCCCGGGGCGCTCCAGGGCAAACCGCGGGAAGATCCAGTAGGCCACCCCGAAGGCCAGCTGAACGGTCCAGCCGATGAAGAGGCTGTGGATATGCCATGGGAGCAGGCGCATCACCCACGGCGCATAGGGGAAGGCCTTGTGAGCCAGCATCAGGCCTCCAATCAGGAAACCGAGCGCCAGATGCCCGAGAGCCGCACGGATCATGCAACGACTCAACCGCGGCATCTCACTTCCCCTTCACCCGGGGCCAGAGCAGCCCCGTGAAGATCCATCCCGCCGCCACCAGGGCCATAGCGCTCAGCAACAGGCCCCAGCGGGCGATGGGCTGCGGATCCACGGCGACCCACGGCTCGCAGATCGCCCGCAGGATCAGCCCGCCGTTCAACAGAAAGAAGACCGACCAGGCCAGGGCCTCGTTTCCCCGAGGGCGCTCCTTCGAGAGCGGCGGGAACATCCACCAGGCCACCCCGATGATGAACTGGGCCACGCCGCCCAGCATGAACAGGTGGAAATAAACCGGGCTGGCGGCAGCCAGGACCGGGGGCAGCGCTACGAGGCGCCCCAGCCCCAGCAGCCACCCCAGGAGCAGCGCCACGGCGAGATGAACCAGGGCGGCTCGGAGAAACCAGCGGGTTACACGCGGCATCCGGTCTCCTCCGATACGGGCCCTCACGGCCAACCGCGGACGATGAAAAGCGAGAACGCCATCGCCATCAAGCTGGCCAGCAGCGTCAGCCGGGCCAGCCAGGAGGCCAGCCGGCGCCAGCGGGCCGCCTCGTCCCCCTCCGGGTTCGTCTCCAGCGCCCGGGTCGCCCGGGGCCCCGCCCAGAAATCATGCAACGCGTTGCATCCGATGACCATAACCACCGCGAGCAGCTTCCCGGCCAGCGCCCGCCCGAAAGCGCCCCGCCAGAACGCCGGATCCAGCACGAGCCCCAGCGTCACCTCCCGGGCGGCCAGGTTGATCAGACCAGTAAGGATCAGAACCCCGATGGCGATCCAGCCCATGGTCCGGAACCGCAGGCCCAGGGCCTGGAGAAGCGCCGGGGAGAGGGCGCGGAACGCCGGCTGGCGAAGAGCCGGGACGACGGCGAGGGCCAGGAAGAGTTGCCCGCCGATCCAGAAGATCGCTGTTAGCAGATGCAGGCCCACGGCAATGAAATAGAGAGTCCGCATCGATCGCGCCTCCTGGCCGGGGATCCCCGCCCAGGATCCAGCATACCCCAACGCCCCCAGCGCCACCTTGCTTCAAGTCAAAGTCCAGCCCGTCCCTCTCGTCACAGATCCTGGAGCCGAACCTGGAGCTCGTAAAGGGAGAGCACGAACCTGAACGCGTCCCTCGGTCACGCTCACGATGGCCCCTTTCATCAGAGCTTCTCGATAGTGTTCGATAATGTGCAACAATGTGCAACAAATAGCGGTTGACGTTATCGGGGCGCATGTTCCGTAGGCGAAACACAATGACGCTGGGTAAGCGGGCACCACCGGCAGCAACCAGCTCACTGAAATCCAGATCATGGGTCAAAAGCACGCGGTTCTCTTCCCGGGCTTTGGCCAAAATCGCCTGGTCTTCGAGACGCTCAAGACCCTCTTCATGGAGGTGGACAGCATCATACCCCGGGCTGCGGAGGAAATGTGCGGTTTTCGGAGAGATTCCCACATCGGCGAGAAACTTCATGCTGAACCTGGCTCTAACGCATAGTTTGCTTCTTCAGCCAACCAGGCCGCATAACGTAAGGCTTGTCGAATGTCTTCCGGCTCCAGATATGGATAAGCTTCTATGATCTCTTCAACGCTCATGCCATTAGCGAGCAGATTCAGAATCAGCGAGACAGTGATTCGCATGCCGCGAATGCATGCTCGCCCCCATGACATTTCGATCAAAAGTGATCCGATCAAAACCTGGTACCGAAATCATATTCCGCCTCCTATTGACGACAAGAGGCAACGCATGGCCCTTTGAAGTATAGTCGCAAGCAGAGCATGGTCAAACGCTTCACGCTCACCACCCATTGGATCTCCATCATCGAAGTCCTTCGCCGGCTGGCGAAGAACCAAGACGACCGCGAGGGCCTGGCAAAACTGCCCACCGATCCAGCATCGCCGTTAGCAAATGCAAGCCCATGGCGATGATATGGAGCTCCAGCTTTGAAATAATGACTGAAAACTTGAAGAAGATGCCAGAACGCTTTATCTTTATAATGGCCATACGCCTGTAGTCCGAAGAGCGGATCTCAAGGAGACCTCCCATGCGAAAAGCCCTCGCGGGGGTTTATCCGCTTTGCCTCGTTCTTGTTCTGAGTCTGAGCGGGCTTGTCGCTTACACCGCGCACGCCCACGCGGAGATAGATCGCTGCGAACCATCGCCGGGGTCCTCCATCCTGTCTCCCCCTTCGGAGGTGCGCTGCTGGTTCACCGAGGAGCTGGATCCGAAGGGGAGCACTCTCTCCGTCCTCGACGCCGAAGGGAACGCCGTGGATCGCGGAGACGCCCACGTCGACCTGAACGATCCAGATCGCAAGCAACTGGTGGTTTCCCTGGATCCAGGCCGGATGAAACCCGGAACCTACACGGTGCGCTGGCGCACACGTTCAGCGGAAGATGGCGATATTGCCGAAGGGACCTTTGTTTTCACACTTCAGCCAGCCCCCGCTTTCATGGCTTCCCCACTGCCTACCCCTTCCCCTACACCGACAGCTCCCGTATCGCAACCCGCCTCGATTCCGCTCTTTCTCACGAGCACTCCGACCCCCTTCTTTCCTCCTACCGCCCACCTGAGGCTTCCCCGATGGGCACTGCCGGGAGCCGCCCTGATCGCCCTGGTCCTCCTTGGGATCGCCGCGCTGGCCATCCGCCGGCGTGGATAAACCCGGATCGGAGGGATTCTCTGTGCGCTGGCGGTTGGGAGGATGGATTCTTCTGATGCTGCTCGGGGCGCTGGCTATCGTGCCGCCGGCCATGGCCCATGCCTTCCTGGTCCAATCCGATCCGGCCCCTGGATCCCAGCTGGAAGCGCCACCTCGCTGGGTGCGGCTATGGTTCAGCGAGCCGGTGGATCCCGCCCTCAGCCGCATTGAGGTCTACGACAAGGCGCGCCGCCGGGTGGATCGAGGGGATCTCATAGCCGATCCCAACGATCCCCGTCGCCTTCAGATCGCTCTGGAGCCGATCCCGGAAGGCGCTTATACCGTCGTCTGGCAGGCGTTCTCCCGGGTGGACGGCCATCTCACCCGCGGATTCTTCAGTTTCGCGGTCGGGCGGGCGGTGATCCCGGGCGCGAGCGCCTCGACGGTCTCGTTCCCGCTCTGGGCCCTTGGGCTTCAGGGAATCCATCGACTCGCCTTCCTGATCGGGTTCGGCCTGTTGATTTTCTACGAATGGATCTTCCGGCCTGCGGTGGAAACTCTGGGACCAACGGGCCAGCCCCTCGCCTGGATCGGGGCACGCAGGATCCACGCGGTCTTCCTCTTCGCCCTGATGGCTGAAGGGCTGCAGGCGATCGCCCAGTTCCTCGCCCTGACCCCGGATCTGCCTCCCACGGCCCAAAGCGCGCTCCTGGAACGAGTGGGGACCGAGGCATTGATCCGAGGGGCCATGATAAGCGGGGCGATGCTGATGGGGATGGCCCCTCGTGGAGCCCAGCGAAGCCTCCGGCTTCCGAGGGCCCTCCTCGTTTTGGGCGCGCTCGGGACGTTTTCGACGACCAGCCACGGGGCCGCCCTGGGGACCTTCTCCGCATGGCTTTTCGATTTTCTCCACCGCGTCTGGGCTGCCCTCTGGATCGGAGGACTCTTCGGATTGGCCGGCACGCTGGGGACATTGCGGGTCCTCCCACCGGGCACGCGCCGGCTCTATCTCGCCATCGCCGTGCCCCGCTTCTCCCGCCTTGCCCTCCTCAGCGTCATCGGCCTGGCGATCACTGGCCTCTATAATGCATGGATCGAAGTGGGGACGCCAGATTGGATATGGAGGACTTCTTACGGCCGATTGCTTATCGCCAAGTCCGCGCTCCTGACGTTGCTTCTGCCCATCGCTGCCTGGAATCGATTCCGGATGCAGCCTCGCTTTGCCCAGGGGAATGGGCATGCGGAGCAGGCCATCGGGCCCTTCCAGAAATTGGTTCTCGGGGAAGTGCTGGGGGTGATAGCCATTGTAGCCCTGGCCATTGGGCTTGCGGCGACACCGCCGCCCCGTTCGCTGCCCTCGACCGGGGCGGTCGCCCCGGCCCGCATCCTCCTCGGCCGGCCCGCGGAAGACTTGCGTCTCCGGCTGGCCCTCATCCCTTCGGATACGCCCCGCCGCTTTGAGATCGAGATCACCGATCCACGGGGAAGCCCCCTGCCTGACCTCCAGCGGGTGATCATGGAACTGACCCTGCTGGACTCGGACATCGGGGTCCGACGGGTTCGGGCGCAGCTCCAGCCGGATGGCCACTGGCTTGCGGAAGAGACCCTCTCCCTGCCCGGCTTCTGGCGGATCCGGGTGATCGTCCGCCGGCAGGGTCGCGAGGATGTCTCCAGCGACTTCCCCTTCTACCAGCCAGGCGGTCCTCTGGCGACCGCTTCGAACGATCCCCAGGCCCTGGCGCTTCTGCAGCGCGCGGATGAGGCCATGAACCGCCTGCAAACGGCCCGAATGGAGGAGGAGCTCAACGATGGGGATGGACGCGTTCTTTTCGCCACGTATGCGTTCCAGGCGCCCGATCGCATGCGGCTGCAGATCGAGGGCGGCGCATCCTCCATCACAATCGGGAAGGTCCAGTATGTGGAAGAGGATGGGCGCTGGCAGATGCTCACCCTGGCGGATCCCTTCCGGTTCCCGGATTTTCAGAACGCCCGGACGGTGGAAGCCGCGCGCCTCGGGCGGGAGGAACCGCTGGGCGAGGCTCGGACCCGAGTGGTTGTCGCCCGGGCCCTCTCCGGGCGTCTAACGCTGGCCTTCTGGATCGATGAGGATAATTTCCACCTTCACCAGGTGATGATGGCGGGCCCCGGCCACTTTATGGTTCAGCGCTATCGCGACTTCAACGCCCCGCTCGCTATCGAGCCGCCAGCAGACGCTCCCCGCGCTCCCTGAGCCAGCACAGGGGGCTTCCCCTGACGCCCATCGGGTCCGGTCATGTTATCCCTTTCGCTTTTTAGATACGCGACTTCGTGCGGGGCGTCGCCTCACCCCGCGCGACCGATCCGAAGACATAAGCGGCCGCTACATCCAGCTGGGCGGCAAGAAAAGCGATCAAAGGCTCCAGCCCGCGCGCCGGGGTCGATCGTCGGAATCCGCGCTCCCTCCGGTCCATTGATCCATCATCCCCATGGATGCCAAACCGCTGCTCGCCGTGATCCTATAATAATCCTTCCGCCAGCCACTCGGCGAGATGCAGGGCGCGAACCGGAAGGCCCTGGCGGTGCAGGCCGCCACCGATGTGCATCAGGCAGCTCCAGTCGCATCCCAGGACGACCTCCGCGCCGGTGGAACGGATGGCCTGGATCTTCCGGGCGAGCATCGCCCCGGAAACCGCTTCGAAGTGCACGGAGAAGAGGCCTCCGAACCCGCAACAGGCTTCCGCATCCGGCAACGGATGGTAAGCCGCCCCGGTCGCCCGGATCAGGCGCTCCGGCGCCTCCCGCACCCCCAGCATCCGCAGGAGATGACACGAAGGGTGATACGTTACCCTCCCTTCCCGTCGAACCCCCAGGTCCTGGATCCCCAGCACATCGATCAGATACTGGCTGAGCTCACAGGTTTGCGCGGCCAGCGCCTCCCAGCGCGCGTAAAGAGGGCGCCCTTCCAGCAAGGCCCGATAGCCGTGGCGGATCATCGCCGCGCATGAGCCGGAGGGGACCACCACCGGGAGATCGGGGTCGAAGGTCCGCACCCAATGTTCGGCCATGGCCCGGGCCTCCTGCCAGCGCCCGACGTTGAAGGCCGGCTGCCCGCAGCACGTCTGGGCCTCCGGAAAGCGCACCGTGACGCCGATCCTTTCCAGCAACTGCACGGTCGCGATCCCGATCTCCGGCCGCAACCAGTCCACCAGGCATGTCACGAAGAGCTGAACCATCCGGCTCATCCGGCCTCCTCGATCAGAAAGGCGATCACCTCCTTCGGCCCGTGCACACCCAGCGTGAGCGTCTTCTCGATATCCGAGGTCCGGCTGGGGCCGGTGATGGCGATCAGCGCGCTGCTCTCCTCGATCCACTCCATCAGGGCCCCGGACGACCGGGCCTCCCTCAGCCAGGCGGCCAGGCATGAGAAGACCTGAACTCGCCGGACCAGGGCGATGTGCAGGGGGGGCAACAAGGAGGCGCAACGCATCCCTCCGGCGCCTCCCGCCACCCACAGCGTCCCGGTGTCCGCAAAGGCGGCCAGCACATCGGTGATCCCGGCCTCCGCCATCGCCCAGCGCCCCAGCCCGAGGTAGCGCGGCCCTTCCTCTCGGGGAAGGCCCCCGCTCATCACCGCCAGCCCCGCGTCCTCCAGCGCCGGGATCAGGCCCGGATAAGCATGCGCGGTTCGGGCATCGACCAGGACGTGCCGGATCTTCCGTTCCCGCAGCCGGGCGACCACCTCTCGGATCGCTTCCGCCTCGGTGGCGCACCGGACCCCCTGAACGCCGATCTCCGCCCATGAAGCCCACAATCGCTGAACCGCCTCCTCGCTCCCCGGCGGGGCCTCCAGCGGCATGGCGGGCACAGGCTCCAGTGGGACAGCCCGGCGCGTGACCCGGCGTCGCACCGCCTCCAGCACCGGATGATTCATTCGCCACCTCCCTTCCGGGATGTCCACCAATCCCGAAACGCCGGTCGCTGGGGAACCGGGAAGTCTCGAACGGCCGTCCAGGCTCCCAGCGGTCCGAGCCCCCGGCGCAGCCAGCCTTCCCGGCCCAGGCGGCGCAGGAGACCCATCGCCCAGCGTCCAACACGCGCCCATAGCGAAGGATGGCGGGCCGCCTGGGCATACGCCCGCAGCCCGATCCGCTCCCAGGCCGGCAGCAAGCTTCCCGCCCGCATCTGCCGCCAGCGGACCAGGAGATCGGGAATCGGGATGCGCACGGGGCAGATCTCCTGGCAGGCTCCGCACAGGCTGCTGGCGTAAGCGAGCTCCGCGCCGTCCCCATCCCCCAGCATTGGCGTGATGATGGATCCGATGGGGCCGGGATACACACTCCCGTAGGCGTGGCCTCCGATCGCCTGATAGACCGGGCATGCATTCAGGCAGGCGCCGCACCGGATGCAATAGAGCGCCTCCTCCAGCGGCGTCCCCAACCAGCGGGAGCGGCCGTTGTCCACCAGCACCACATGGAGCTCCTCCGGCCCATCCGGCTCCTCCCGACGGCGGGGGCCCGTCAGGAAGGACGTGTAGGCGGTGAGGGCTTGGCCAGTGGCGCTGCGGGCCAGCACCCGCAGCATGATCTCAGCGTCCTCCCATGTAGGCACCACCCGCTCAATGCCCATCAAGGCCACGTGGATCGGCGGCAGGGTGGTCACCATACGGCCGTTCCCCTCATTAGTTACCAGCACCAGGGTCCCAGTCTCCGCGATCCCGAAGTTCACCCCGCTGATCCCCATCCGGGCGTCCAGGAAAACCTGGCGCAGGGCGCGGCGGGCCGCCGCGGTCATCTCCGGGATCTCATCGGTAGGAGGCATGCCCAGATGCTTCTGGAAAAGCTTCGAGACATCCTCCCGACGCTTATGGATCGCCGGGGTGATGATATGGGAAGGCCGTTCCCCGGCCAGCTGGATGATGAACTCCCCCAGGTCCGTTTCCACCACCCGGATCCCGGCGGCCTCCATGGCGTGGTTCAGGCCGACCTCCTCGCTGACCATCGATTTGCTTTTCACCACCATGGCGACGCCCCGGGACCGTGCCAGACTCACGATATAATCGCAGGCCTCGCGAGCGGTAGCGGCCCAGAAGACTTTCCCTCCGTGTCGCTCCACCTCCCGGGCGAACTGTTCGAGATAACGATCCAGATGAGCGATGGTGTGAGCGCGGATCGCCCGGGCGCGATCACGGACCGCCTCCGCGTCGGGGAGATCCGCGAACGCCTTCGAGCGGCTGATGAGGAAAGAGCGGGTGGCCCGCTGCAAGGCCTCCTGAAGAGGAGCGTTTCCCAGGCTCTCCCGAATACGGGATCGAAAAGCCGGGCTGGGGATGGACATGCGGATCGCCTCCAGAAAGAGCTCTGGCTCGAGTTTAGCGCAGATGGCTCCATTGCCAATTCGAATCCTGAGGAGCTCGATAGGAACGCTTTGTAGGATGGGCTATCGCGGAGAAGGCAGGCCCTCTTCGGCGGCCCGCACGCCACAAGAAGATATTGTCCCCTCTGTCAACAGGTTGGGGGATGGAACGGCAGCAAAACGGCCCCCGATGGCTATCCAGAGAAATCCAGCACAGCGCCTTTGGAGGGAACAAGAATAGAGGAAACGAAACGTTCATAAGCCTCATCCCATAACCCGGAAGGCCGAGGCTCATAGATCGCAGGAGCAAACGAACGATGGATCACCTCACGAGCCTGCGTGAGACCACCGACATAACCCAACGCGATCGCTTGTACCATCAGATTTCCAATCGCCGTCGCCTCCACGGGGCCAGCCAGGACCGGACGCCTGGTCGCATCTGCAGTCCACTGACAGAGCATGGCATTTCGAGCTCCACCACCCACGATATGGATCACCGGGATGGGGCGACCCAACAGCTCCTCCAGGCGCTCGATCACCCAGCGGTACTTCAGTGCTAGGCTCTCCAGGATACAGCGGACGATCGCTCCGGGCTCCTCGGGAACAGGCTGACCGGTTTCCCGGCAAAACGCCTGAATGCGGATAGGCATATCCCCAGGGGGAAGAAAACGAGGATCATCCGGGTCAATCAGGGAGCGAAGCGGAGGTGCTGCCTCCGCCTGGCGGACCAGGGCCTCGTAATCCCAGGCCTGATGAACCCTTCCCGCAGCACGGACCTTTGAGAACTCCTCATCCTCTGCCTCCAGAGACAGCCCTGCCTTTCGAGCCCAGGTTCGCCGGCACTCCTGGAGCAGCCACAGGCCCATCACGTTTTTCAACAATCGAAAGGTTCCCTCCACCCCGCCTTCGTTGGTGAAGTTATAGCGTCGCGCTGGCTCCTGGATTACCGGCGCTCGAACCTCCACTCCCACCAGCGACCACGTCCCGGAGCTGATATACGCCGCATCCGGATGCTGGAAAGGCACGGCGGCCACAGCGGATCCGGTATCGTGACTGGCCGGGGCCACCACCCGCGTCCCGGAGAGGCCGAGCTCATCGGCCACCTCCCTCAGAAGCGGACCCAGCACCGTGCCCGGGGGTCGGATCTCGGGAAACAGATGCGTAGGGATTCCCAGACGCTCCAGCATATCCCGGGCCCAGTCGCGATGAAAGGGATCATAGCACTGGGTGGTGGTCGCATTGGTGAACTCGCAAATCGCCACTCCGCTCAGCCAGTAATGGAACAGATCAGGGATCGTGAGGAACGTCTGAGCGATCTCCAGCTGGGGATCCCCGCGAAGGACCATTGAAAATAGCTGATACAATGTATTGATGGGCATAAATTGAATGCCTGTGCGAGCATAAATTTCCTCCGGCGGCACCCGCCGGAAGACCTCCTCCATCATCCCTTCCGTGCGCCGATCCCGGTAGTGGACCGGATTCCCGATCAGCTTGCCCTGGCGATCCAGAAGGGCGAAATCGACCCCCCAGGTGTCCACCCCAATGGAAACGATGGATCCACCCGCCATACGAGCGGCCCGTGCGATCCCCTCCTTGATCCCATAGAAGAGGCGTAAGATATCCCAATAAAGGGTTCCATGAGCTTGAACAGGGACGTTAGGGAAACGATGGGCTTCCCGAATGGAGAGCCGCCCATCCTCCAGGGATCCCAGGATGACCCGTCCGCTTTCCGCTCCCACGTCCACAGCGATCATCCGGATCATAGGCACCCCCAATCAGGAATCCGCGCGGCTATCGGCCGCATCCTCTATCAGATTACTGGACGTAAGAAGCGGCCTCAGCAGCGACTCCATCTCTGGCTGCCTCATCGCACATATGCAGCCGAGACCCCGCCGTCCACTGTCAGGATCCCCCCAGTTGTTTTTGCCGAGCGATCCGAAGCGAAGAAGAAAATAGCTTCAGCCACATCCTCCGGATAGACGTTGACCTTCAAAGTAGTGCGCTGGCGGTAATACTCCTCCAGCTGTTCGGGGGAGATGCCGTAGGTACGGGCGCGCTCCTCACGCCATCGCGTATCCCAGATGCTGGAGCCGCGGATCACGGCGTCCGGACAGACCACATTCACCCGCACACCGATCTCGCCGCCTTCCTCCGCCAGACAACGGGCCAGATGGACCTCTGCCGCCTTGGCTGAACTGTAAGCCGCCGCATTCTTCCCGGCCACCAGAGCGTTCTTTGAAGCCACAATGACCATGCTTCCCCCTACCCCCTGCGCCTTCCAGATCCGGAAAGCCTCCCGGGCCACCAGGAAGTATCCCCGCACCAGGACGTGATAAAGACGATCCCAATCCGCCGTGGACGTTTCGGTGATCGGAGCGGAGTGGGCGATTCCCGCGTTATTGACCACGATATCCACGCCCCCATAGGTCAGGACCACCCGGCGGAAGGCCTCGATGACCTGGCGCTCATCCGTAACGTCGCATGGGACGGCCATCCCCCTCCCCTCGCCGTAACGGGACGTCAGGTCCGCCGCCACGCCTTCCGCTCCTTCTCGGTTGATATCCAGGATCACCACGTGAGCCCCTTCCTGAGCCATCCGGTAGGCTGTTGCTCGACCGATGCCAGAGGCCCCACCGGTGATAACCACCACGCGCCCTGCCAACTCCCGCTCCGGCGGGCGCAGCGTCAGCTTGTAAAGCTCCAGCGGCCAGTATTCCACCGCAAAAGCTTCCGCTGGCGTGAGCGAGACGAAGCGATCGAGGGCGGTAGCCCCCCGCATCACCGCGATGGCTCGGTGATAGAGATCCCGGGCCACCCCGGCCATGAAGGCATCCTTGCCCGTGGCGATGAGCCCCAAACCTGGAATCAAAATGATTCGCGGAGCGGGATCCATCATCGTGTCCTGGGGCCCTCGGTTCTCCTCGAAATACCGAACGTAAGCCTCCCGGTAGTGCTCCACCTCCTCAACCAGACGAGCCTTCAAACCTTCCAGATCCGAGCCGTCCCAGTCAATGAACAACGGCCAGTGCTTGGTATGAACGAGATGGTCCGGGCATGCGGAGCCAACCAGGGCGATCTCCCGCGCCCGCTCGCTGCCCACAAAGTCCAGCACCTCCGGGCTATCGTCATAGCGAAGGATATGACGGCGGGTCCGACTCACCGCGCCCCGCAGGAGCGGGAGCAGCTCGGCCATAATCGCCCGGCGTCGATCCTCCGGCAGCGCGGGAACCCGTACCCCGCCGAAGATCCGTCGTCCCATCGCCCGCTCAGCAATATAATCCTCTGCTTCCTGGATGATCCGGATAGTATTTTCATAACATGAACGGGCATCCTCTCCCCATGTCACCAGGCCGTGCTTAGCCATCACCACGCACTCTGCCTGCGGGTTGGCTCGCACCGCCTCGGCGATCCATTTACTCAGCGTGAAGCCGGGTCGCACATAAGGGACCCAGACCGCTCGCCCCCCGAACAGCCGTCGCACGTGCTCCGGGCCGTTCTCCGAAGTGGCCAGGCTGACGATGGCGTCCGGATGGGTGTGATCCACATGAGGGGCAGGTATGAAAGCATGGAGCAGGGTCTCAATCGAAGGGCGAGGCATTCCCGGCTTCAGGTAGCAATGCGCGAGATAGTCCACCATTTCTTCATCCGAGAGGCTTTCCCGTTCCATTAGAGGAAGCACATCCTCCAGCCGAAGGGCCGCGAATCCCTGCAGGGTGATCGTGGCCAGATCCGATCCTGAGCCCTTCACCCAGAGCACCCGCACCGGGCGTCCACGGAAATCGCGCTCCATTAGCTTGGCCGAGGTGTTCCCTCCAAAGATGTTGCACACGCTCCGATCAGCCCCCAGCAGGCGGGAGCGATAGACCAGCAGCTCCAGCTCACTTAAACCCGCCGCCTCCGCCTCATTCCAGAGGTTGCGCGGCATCCCTTATCCCTCCCTCAATATCACGCCTGGACAGAATATCAGGATGCGCCAGGATAGCCACTGGCCACCATGGCGACTCCCCGTTCCCGGGCCACCTTCTCCGCATATCCACTTCGCCGGAAGGCTCCAACAGGATCTGGATCCAACCCCATTTCCAGGCGCACCTGAGCCAGCAACGGCCGCACATCCGTCTCATAAGCCTCCAGGAGGACTCGATGGGCCTCTAGAACATCCCCGGCCTCCTGGGCCTCTCGCAACCGCTTCCGATCCACCAGCAGCGCCTTTGCGTAGGCGGTCTGGATATTGACCACCGACTGGATCATCGCCTCGATCTTGGGCTCAATGTTATGAGACTGATCGATCATGTAGGCCACCGCTCGCGCTGTATCCGCCGTCCGCGGATCCCGCTCAGCGGCCACCAGCTCATTGAAAATCAGAAAGAGCTCGAAGGGATTGATCGAACCGACAATCAAGTCGTCATCCGCGTATTTGCGGTTATTGAAATGGAAACCGCCTAGCCGGCCCTCGTCCAAAAGAAAGGCCACGATATGCTCGATATTGGTACCCTGAGGGTGATGTCCGGTATCCACCAGGACTTGGGCCCGGGGCCCCAGATGTGTGGCAAGGACGTAGGCCATGCCCCAGTCGGCAAGATCCGTGTGGTAAAAGGCGGGCTCGAAGAATTTATACTCGATCAGCATCCGCATCCCGGGCGGCATCCGCCGATATACCTCAGACAGCGCCTCCAGCATCCGGTGTTTGCGAGCCCGGAAATCGTCCTGGCCAGGATAATTCGTTCCATCGGCGAACCAGAGGCTTAGAATGGAGGAGCCCACCTTCTCTGCGATCTCAACGCACTCCAGCATGTGCTCCACAGCCCGACGCCGCACCCGCGGATCCGGATGGCAGACACTTCCCAGTTTATAATCATCCTCCTGAAACAAATTGGGGTTGACTGCTCCGATTTGCAGGCCCAGATCCGCGGCGTATTGCTTTAATCCCTCCCAATCCTCCACCTTATCCCACGGGATATGGATCGCTACCGTCGGACAGACGCCGGTGAGGCGATGCACCACCGCCGCGTCGGCCAGCTTTTCATAGATGTTGCGAGCGGCCCCCGGCCATGCAAAAACTTTAAACCGCGTGCCGGAATTCCCATACCCCCACGAGGGCGTCTCAATCCGCTGGCGCTTCAGCGCCATCTTGACAGCCTCAACATCGATCCCCCGACGGGCGAGGGATTCCGCCAGGTGCTCATATCCAGGGGCGTTCGCCATGGTTCCCTCCTCCTTCTGAAGGAATCCGGAGGGTCTTCCGGGATTCTGAAACCGGGGGAGGGCCTTTCGACCCTCCCCCGAGATCCATACCTCAGAAATTGAACTGATCGATGTTGTTCTTGTCGAAGCGGAAAGGTGGACCGAGCAGGATCACGTTATCCGGCCCCACCTCCCGCTCGCCGAGCCGGCCGGCTTTCACCTTCTTGTCCGTCGGCTTGATCTCGCCGGTCAGCAAGCCGTGGGTCACATACATCGCCAGATAACCCAGATCCACCACGTTCCACAGATAGAACGCCTCCAGGGTGCCCCGCTTGACATAGGCTCGCATCCCGTTCGGGGTCGCCAGGCATGTCATTTTGATCTGGCCCACCTTCCCAGCGGCCTCCAGGGCATCCGCCACGCCCGGGCAGCCCACCGAAGTCGGGACGATGAGGAACTGGACATCCGGGTGAGCAGTGATCAGGTCCGTAGCCTGCTGACGGCTCTTGGCCTGATCGTCCTCCCCGTAGCGGATGTCCACCAGCTGCATCTTGGGATAGGCCTTGGCCATATACTTCTTCATCTCCTCCACCCAGCGGCTCTGGTTCGGGGCCGTGGGGAAGGTGGAGATGATGGCGATCTTGGCCTCCGGCCCGACCTGCTTAGCCGCCTCATCGATCAGGGCTTTGCCGATCCCCTCAAAGGTCGCTTGGTTGACGAAGAAAACCCGAGCCTCTGGCAATACATCGGCATCATATGTGACCACCGTGATACCGGCCTCGCGGGCCCGCTTGAGCACAGGGACAAGGGCCTGGGGATCATTGGCAGAAACGATGAGGGCATGAGGCTTCTTGGTGATGATGTCCTCCAGCACCTTGATCTGCTCCTCGGCACTGGCGTTGATGGAGCCCTCATAGTGGAGCTCGACATCCCCCAACTCCCTCGCCGCTTCCTCCATGCCCTGGTTGGCCGACTTGAAGTAGTCAATGCCCACGGCCTTGGGCACATGGTAAATCACGAACTTCCGGGCCGGGGCAGCCGTCGGCGAGGGGGCCGCGGCTGGAGCAGGGGCGGTCGCCGTCGGCCGCGCCGCGGGCGGTGGCGTCGGCGACGGTGTGGGAGTCGGCGCGCACTGGGCTAGAATCACCGCCAGTATCATCCCCACGACCAGCAAAGGCAACAAACGCTTCATGGTACCCTCCCTCCTCCTAAAATATGGAGTTAAAAATGTGAAGCAATCCCAATGGAACCCCCAGTTGCGATAGCCGTTCACCTCCTTTCTTGAGAGGAGGATGGATTGGCCACGTGCGCCGGCTCAGCTTCAGGCGTAGGAGCCGGGACAACGGGGCGAACCCATCCTCGAACGCGCAACCGCAGGTTCTCATTCACCAGCACGGTCAGGATCAACAGGGTACCGATGATCATCGCCTGGATCGGCGAGGGCACGCCGATTAGATTCAACCCGTTGCGCAGCGCCGTGACCATAACTACACCCAGGAAGCTTCCCCAGATGCTGCCCTCACCCCCGGAAATGGCGGTGCCTCCCACCACAACCGCTGTGATGACTTCGAATTCCAGCCCCAGCCCGGCAGTGGCCCGGGCAGTCCCCAGCCGCCCTGCCAGGAAGACAGCGCTCCACCCACTGGCCAGGCCCGAGAGGGTATAAACCAGCAATCGAATCTGATCCACCCGGATTCCCGCGAAGCGAGCCGCCGTCTCGTTATGCCCGATCGCATAAAGCCATCGCCCCCAGGCGCTTCGATCGAGCATCACCCCTGCGGCCACCACAGCGGGGAGGAACACAAACAACCCCACGGGAATCCCCAGGATCTGCCCCTCGCCCAGGAAACGCATGAGCGGATCCTCATACAGATAGACTCGCCCTCCCCCTCCCAGCCCTTCCGCAATCCCCCGGTAGATCGCCAGCGTGGATAGCGTGACCACCAGATCCGGCACGCGCAGCCGGGTGATCGCCAGACCGTTCAGAAAGCCACAAAGCGTCGCCACCGCCAGAGCAAGGAGAACAGCCAACGCCATCGGAACCTGATAAACGCTCCAGGAGAACCCCAGGACAACAGTGGAGAGGGCCACAATCGAGCCGACGGAGATATCAATTCCCCGGATCAGGATGATCATGGTCATCGGGATGGCCACCAGCCCCACCTCCACCAGATAACGGGAGGTGATCTGGAGATTCGTGGATGTCAGGAATTTGGGAGTGAGACTGGCAATGACCACCAACAATCCCACCACAATGACCAGCAAGATCCGTTCACGGGTCAGCCCCCGGGCCAGAACGCCCGCCATCCCCCTCATGTGGCCCCTCCTCGCAAGGCCCGGGACCAGGCTCGCGTCCGGGCGATATCGAGGCCAACGGCGAACAGGAGAAAGGCTCCATACACAGCCTGCTCCCAGAGGGCTGGGATGCGGAAATAGATCAACGCCGAGCGGACGAGCGCCAAGAACAGTACGCCCAACAGGGTTCCCCAGACGCTTCCATACCCCCCGAAAATGCTGGTTCCCCCAATCACCACCGCTGTGATCAATAGCAACTCAAACCCCTGCCCGATGTTGTTCTGAATCACCCCGAAACGAGAGGCGTGGACCGCGCTGGCCAGCCCGATCGTAAATCCGTTGAACAGAAGGACCGAGAACCAGATCCGATGAGGGTGGATGCCAGTGATGGTCGCGGCCTGAGGATTGCTCCCCACGGCGTAGATTTCCCGCCCCCATCGGGTGTAGCGCATCAGAAACGCAACAATCAGAGCAAACACCCCCGCGATCCAAATCGAGGTGGAAATCTCCAGCGGTCGCGCCAGCCCCACCGCTTTGAAGGCATCGCTGGTCGCCACCCACCCCGCCGGAACCAGATGGACCACCAGACCGCGGAGGATGGTCATCATCCCCAGGGTGACCAAGATGGCGTGGATCCGGCCATAGGCCACAATGGTCCCGTTCACCAGCCCGATCAGCGTGCCCACCATGATGGGCGCCAGGAAAGCCAGGGGGAGCGGCCACCCCATCTGGGAGACCTGAGCCGCGATCACCGCGCAAAGCGCCAGAGCGGAGCCCACTGAGAGATCAATCTGCCCAGATAGGATCACCAGTGTCATCCCCACTGCGCCGATGAACGTCGCCGCGTAGTTATCCAGCAAAAGCCGAAGGGCACTCAGATCCAGGGTCATGGCTCCTCCCGCATCCCGACGCAGCAGGAACGGGGTGGTGGCCGTCAGGACGGCCATCAACAGTCCGTTCATGATCAACAAAAACGGCTCCCGCCCCCTCCACCTCACGCGATCCCCCTCCGCATCCCGGTATCCCCCTGGCCATTCCCGGGAACCAGACCCATTGCCATGGCCATAATCCGCTCCTGAGTCGCCTCATCACGCCGTAACTCGCCCACCAGTCGGCCGGCCCGCATCACCAGGATGCGATCCGACATTCCCAGGATCTCCGGCAGCTCCGAGGAAACCATCAGGATCCCCATCCCCTGGGCGGCCAGTTCATCCATCAGGCGATGGATCTCCGCCTTGGTCCCCACATCGATGCCCCGGGTCGGTTCATCCAGGATCAGCACCCGGGGCTGGATCGCCAGCCCACGGGCGACAACCACCTTCTGCTGATTGCCGCCGGAGAGCGTGCCCACCGGCTGCTCCAGGTCTGCGACCCGAATCCGCAAGCGCTCCCGATATGCCTGGGCCAGGGCCCGCTCCGCCCGCTCATCGATCAGGCCGAAACGGGTCAACCGCTGCAATATAGCGAGCGTTAAATTCGACCGAACCGGAAGCGGTGCCACAATCCCCTGGCGATGACGATCTTCCGGGATGTAAAAGATGCCGGCGGCCATCATCTCCCACGGCGCGCGGGGTGTGATCCGACGTCCGTTCACCTCGACAAAGCCGTCATCGGGAGGCAGAATGCCAAAGATCGCCTGAGCCACCTCCGAGCGACCGGCTCCCACCAGCCCGGCCATCCCCACGATCTCCCCGGCCCGGATTTCAAACGAGATCCCCTTGAAGAGACCTGCACGGCATAGGTGATGAACCCGCAACAGGACGTCGCCGGGCGGATGGGGAGTGTGGGGGAAAAGCTGGGTGAGCTCGCGTCCAACCATCCGGGCGATCAGGGTCTCTGGCGTAACGGCGGCGATCGGATAGGTGCCCACCCACTGGCCATCCCGTAATACGGTCACCCGGTCGGCCAGCGCGAAAACCTCTTCAAGGCGATGGGAGATGTATAGAATCCCCACCCCACGACTTCGAAGGCGACGGATGATCTCGAAGAGGGTCTGGACTTCCCGCTGGGAAAGCGAGGAAGTGGGCTCATCCATAATCAGCACACGAGCGTCCTGGAGAAGCGCCCGGGCAATTTGCAGGAGTTGCTGCTGGGCTGCACTGAGATCCCCGGCCGGCAGATCCAGGGGCAGCGAGACCCCCAGCTCGCGAAATACCCCCTCCGCCTGCCGGACCATCGTCCGCCAGTCCACCAGACCCAGCGGCCCGCGGCGCGGTTGAAAGCCCACAAACAGGTTCTCCAGCACCGAGAGCGTGGGAAACAAATAGGGCTCCTGATGGATCACCGCAATCCCCAGCGCTGCCGCATGCCGTGGGCCTTCCAGTCGGACCGGGCGCCCCTCAAAGAGGATCTCCCCCGAATCCGGGGCATAAACTCCCGCCGCGATCTTAATCAGCGTGGATTTCCCCGCTCCGTTCTCGCCGACCAGGGCGTGGACTTCCCCTGGATAGAGATCCAGCGAGACTCCAGCCAGCGCCTGCACGCCGGGAAACGCCTTGTAGACATTACGGAGGATCAGGATCGGGGAAGCCATCGCCCCCCCCTATCCCGCAGGGTATCCTATCGTGGTCATCAGCGCGAGATTCGGTTGAGTGACATCCATCCGCGAGAGCTGAACAACAATGGGCACATCGCTTTCCACCTTCAGGGCATAAGGAACCCCTCGGGGAAGGACATGACCGCCCAGATGCTCGGGGTTATCCAGGCGCACATGCCAGGTGCGCTCCGGGGGAAGCATGAGGGAAATCCCGCGAATCGGCTCCCGGTCCTCGAAATACACTGTCAGCGTGATATGGGCTTCCTTTGCGGAGGGATTGAGAAGACATAGAGATTCATGGCTGACCAGATCGGCCTGCCCGGGGGTCAGGGGCGGCAGATACCCATCCGGGATATACCACACGCGATGCCCATGGGCTTTCGAGGAACGCCGCCGCGCCATCAAAGCCCCTCCGATCTAGGATATAGGTCAGACCAGCCAGACTTCCACGCCGCGCTCTCGAACAGCTTCCACCATATCCGGGGGCGCTTGGTTGTCCGTGATCACCAGCCGGACCCGATCCAGAGGACAGAACGTGGCGAATGCGACACGACCCCATTTCGTATGATCCACAATGGCGATAACTTCCTTAGCGGCCTCCACAATGGCGGATTTCAGACGAACCTCCTCCGGGTTCACATCGGTCAGCCCTTCCTCCAGGGTCAAACCCTTCGCCCCGACGAAAGCTTTCTGAATGTGAATCCGCCGCAGGATGTCCTCGCCCCATGCTCCCACCAGCGAGAAGGCCTCCCAGCGCAGCGTGCCCCCAGGCATCAGCACCGTAATGCCCGACCGGCCAGCGAATTCCATCGCCACCCGAATGCCATTGGTCACAACCGTAAGCTCCCGGCGATCCCGGAGGAAGCGGGCCAGATACATCGCCGTCGTGCTGGCATCCAGAGCAATGCTATCCCCATCCTGCACCAGGGAGGCCGCCGCCTGACCGATCCGCAGCTTTTCCTCCCGGTTCAGCCGCTCCCGCACTTCGAAGGCAAGCTCCGCCGGATTGCGATCGGCCGGCAGCGCCCCCCCATGGGTGCGGATCAGCAAACCCTGGGCCTCGAGCCAGGCCAGATCTTTGCGGATCGTCACCTCGGACAGGGCAAACCGACGGCTCAGATCCGCTACCGACACCCGGCCCTCCTCCTCCAGGATCCGCAGGATCGCCTGCCGACGCTCATGGGGGAAGCGGACCATAAGTTTCGATTTATTTCGAAAAATCTGCCTTCGATTTTAATCAGAATCAATCGTTTGTCAAGACCCGATGATCGGTTCGGTTTGAGCACGGCGGCGATCCCCTCGCTGAGGGCTCGGTAAGCCAGCGAGATTCTCTGGGGTAGCGACCATCCGCAAGCGGTGATCTTCCCGATCCCAGGACACTTTCGAGGTGATGAACCATCAAGGGAAGTCCGACAGGGATTGCATTCCAGATGCTCGGCCGATCCAGGCCATGAGGAAGGATCCACCAGGGGGCCTTTGGCAATGAGAGGAACTTCCGCACGGATGGCGGTCAGGGGCGCGAACCGCTCACCGCTCGATAGGTTTCCAGGGTGCGCCGCGCGGTCTCTTCCCAGGAGAACCGGGCGGCCTGCGCCTGACACCGCGCGCGCCACACCGGATCTTCCGCATGATCCCAGGCTTCCGCAATGACCCGCGCCATCGATTCCACGTCTCGCGGGTCAAAGAACCGGGCGGCTTCCCCCGCCACCTCTCGCAGCGCCGGGATGTCGGAGCACGCCACCGGAACGCCACAGGCCATGGCCTCGAGAACCGGCAGGCCAAATCCTTCCCACAGCGAAGGGAAGATCAAGAGCCGCGCGCCGGTGTAGAGGGCAGGCAACGCTTCCTCCGGAACCATCCCCAGGTGTCGAACGCCCTCCCCCAGCCGCAAGGGATATCGAGGATCCCACGGCCCGGCCAGGAGCAGGAGGGGAGGCTCCCCATCGGAACACAATCGGGGTCGAACCCTCCGCCAGGCCTCCACCAATCGATCCAGGTTCTTCGATGGCTTGTTGATGCCCACGTAAAGGGCATAAGATGGAGGAAGGCCGTAGCGGTGCCGGATCGCCATGACCTCCCGGGGCGAACGGGGGGTGCATCCCGGATCCGCGGCGGCCGGAGTGATGATCACCGGCGGCTGGATAGGACCGAAGAAGCGCTGGAGATCCTGGCGGGTCGCTTCGGAAAGGGTGAAGAGCGCCCGCGCCCGGGCGAGAACCAGACGATGCCACAGCCGGTAAATCGCCCGTTGAAGGACCGGCCAGGCCTCAGGAAGACGCAGAGGGGTCAGATCCATCAAGGTCGCGATGAGAGGACCGGGTCGCAGGAACAGGCCCGCAGGAACCGCATAATGGGGAACGTGGACCAGGGCCTCCGGCCAGCGCCGAAGCAACCAGGGGATGAGGCTATGTTCGGCCGGATGAAACGGAGGGATCGGAACAGTGAGCAGGCGCAGGCGAGGCGACCCCGTGAGACGCCCCAGATCCCAGCGCCGGTTCGGCAGCGCCGGAGTATAAAGCAGAACGACCTCCAGCTCCGGCTCCACAGCCAGGATCGCCTCCAATAAACGATAGGCATAGCGCCCGACCCCCGGGAACCGATCGTTGATCACCCGGCCGTCGAAGAGGATCATCCGGCTGGCCCTTTCCGAGGAAAATATGCGGTGAGGCTGGCCCTCCCCTCCGTCAGCGGAGATCCCCCGGCAGCGACAGAACACTATGCCTCCGCCGGGGCCTCACGTTCCCCTGTCTGGGATCGCTCGTAAAGCTCCACCAGCACCCCAAAGGCGCTCTTCGGATGGATGAACGCATACCGGGTCCCCTCCCGCCCCATCAGGGGGGTTTCGTGGATCAGCTGGACGCCGGCCGCCTGCAGCCGCCTCAGGGTGGCTTCCAGATCCTCCACCTCCACGCAGATATGGTGCAACCCGGGACCCCGACGGGCCAGGAAGCGAGCGACACCGGATTCGGAAGTCGTGGGTTGAACCAGCTCGATTTCGCCGCCTTCCATCGGGAAAAAGGCGACCCGGACCTCCTCCTCCGGCACCTCCGCCACCCGGTCCAGGGGCAATCCCAGGAGATCGCGGAAGAACGGCAGCGCGGCCTCCAGGTCCTCCACCACAATGGCCACGTGGTTCAGTCGGGGCATCCCTCTGTTCCTCCATGGGATATGATGACCAACGCGTGGCGTAAACGCCGCTTCCTTATCTCCTCACCCACAACCCGATCGCCGCCCCCAGGGCATCGATGAGCACATCCCACCCGCTGGGGTGGCGGCCGGGGACCATGGCCTGATGAGCCTCATCGGTGAGGGCGTAAAGCACTGCCCATCCCCAGGCCCAGCGGTCCGCACAGGGCACACCATGGGCCTGAAGGGTCCAGCGGGCCAGAACGGCCAGGATCGCATACTCCAGCCCATGGGCGGTTTTCTTGAGCAATGTATCAAGCCACGGCTCCGGTGCCTGCGGCAGATGCGGCTGGGCGGACAGGAAAAACATCACCGCCATCCAGAGCAGGGTCATCCCCCACCGCACAGCTGTCGGAGCATTTGCGATCACCAGCCATCGACGGCGCAGGATCATCCGGTTCTCCCCCTCGCCAGGGGAAGATCAGGGCGGAAGCCTATGGGATTGGCGATCGGGGCCGGCAGGAGCGGCTTTCCGTGGCCCTCCCTCCGGCTTCCCCGGAAGGCCTCAGACCGCATGCCGGCGCCCCCCGGCCCGGGCGAGGGCTTCCGCATAGGCGGCTTCCAGCGTGGGAAGCCGATGCTCCCAGCGATGGGCTGCGGCAATCATCTGGCGGGCGTTCTCCCCGATCCGCCACGCGGCCGATGGATCCTGCAGAAGCCTCCACGCCGCTTCCACCATAGCGGATACGTCCCCTGGCGGCACCAGCCACCCGGTTTCTCCATGGCGAATATACTCCGGGACCTGTCCCACGGCGTCGGCGACCACGGGCAGGCCGGCCGCCAGCAGATCGATCAGCTTCATCGGACATTTCGCCCGGTTGACCAGATCATCGTCCATCAGGTAGAGCGCCAGATGGCCACGCCCCAGAACTTCCGGGAGCCGCGTGGGCTCCACCCATCCTTCCCAATCGATGCGGTGCATCAGACCTGCCTCGGCCACCGCCTCCCGGAAGCGGGCCTCCTCATCCCCCAACGGCTGTCCCACGTAGAGAAAGCGCAAATCGGAGGAGCGCCGGGCGAGGCCCTCCATCACCCGGATCAGGCGGTCAAGCTGGAATTCCAGAAAACGGGTGTAAAGCACCACTTTGGGAGGAGCCGGGGGCAACAAGCGCGGCGGGCCGACGAACCAAGCGGCGTTGGGGAGATAGAACACCCGCTGCGGCGGGATCCCCATCGCCCATGCCAGGGTCTCCAGGGCCCGGCTGGCGACGGTGAGGGCATCCGCATGGGTCATCCCCCAGCGCTCCTGCCAGGCGAAGAAGCGGCGCTGCCATGGCGTGTAGGGATTGCGATCGTTCCAGCCCCCGGGCCCCTCCCAGTCATCCGTATCCACCACCAGCGCCCCCCGGAATCGCCCGATCCGGCGCAGGTGCCAGAACGCCCAGTGGACCAGGCCCGGATACGCCTTCGGCTTGAAGCCGTGCACCACGTCCGGCCGCAACCGCAGGATCTCCCGCGCCATCCTCCCGGCGAGCCGGAGATGGAAAAACGGTCCCTGGGGCAGGGGCAGGCAATGGATGCGCACACCCTCCTCTACCCAGGACCGTCCGGCATCCTCCGGGCCTGGCCATGGAGGCAGGAGGATCGTCACCTGGTGACCCCGACGGGCCAGCGCCCGGGCCATCGGGAGCGCGCGCGCCCGCATCGTCCCTCGCGGGCGCAGCCCGAAGGGGCCGATCATCACAACCGAACAGCGCTCGCCGCTCACGACGGCCTCGCCCATTCATTCCACCGTCACACTCTTGGCCAGGTTCCGAGGCTGATCGACATCACAGCCTCGCAGCACCGCCATATGATAGGCCAGCAGCTGCAAGGGGATCACTGCCACCATCGGCAACAGCCATCGGGGGGCAGATGGGACTTCAAGGACCACATCGGCGCGGGCGGCGGCCATAGGATCTCCCTCGGTGATCAGGGCGATCACCTGCCCCCGCCGGGCCCGCACCTGTTCCATCTGGCTGAGCATTTTCTCATAGGTCACCGGATCCTGAAGCGCCAGGGCCACCGTGGGCATCCGCTCATCGATGAGGGCGATGGGCCCGTGCTTCATCTCCCCCGCCGGGTAGCCTTCCGCATGAATATAGCTCAGCTCCTTCAGCTTCAGGGCCCCCTCGAGGGCGATGGGATACAGCAACCCTCGCCCCAGATACAGGAAGTCCTCATAGCGATAGAACCCCTGGGCTACCTTCTCGACCTCCCCCTCGCGATCCAGAACCCGACCCAGGAGGTCTGGGAGGCGGGCAAGCGCCTGAACGTGTTCCCGAATCGCCTCCGGGCCCATGGCTCCCCGGAGCTCCGCGAGCCGCAACGCCAGCAGCAACTGGTCCACCAGAGAGGCCGTGAACGCCTTGGAGGAGGCCACCCCGATCTCCGGGCCCGCGTGCATCAGGATACAGGCATCAGCGATCCGATGGGCCTGGGAGCCGATGGCGTTGACGATGCTCCACAGCCGCACCCCTTGATCCCGCGCCCGCTCCATCGCCGCGAGCGTGTCCACAGTCTCGCCGCTCTGGGAGATGGCCAGCACCACCGTCCCGTCCCCCAGCACCGGATCGCGATATCGGAACTCGCTCCCATAATCGACCTCCGTGGGAATGCGGGCCAGGGACTCGAAGTAGAACTTTCCGACGAGGCCGGCGTAATAAGAGGTCCCACAGGCAACGATGATCAGGCGCGAGATCCGACGGGCCTCGTCCTCGGTCAGGGGCACCTCCTCCAGCCGCACCCGGCCATGTTCGAAGTCCACCCGTCCCCGCAGCGTGTCCGTCACCGCCCGGGGCTGCTCGTGGATCTCCTTGTGCATGAAGTGCCGGTAAGGCCCCTTCGCGGCGGCCACTGGATCCCAGGGGATGATATGCGCCGGCAGCGTCACCGGTTCCCCTTCCAGGGTCATCACCTGCACCGCATCCCGGCGCACGATCGCCATCTGGCGGCTCTCCAGGAAGAGCATGCGGCGGGTGTGCTCCAGGATGGCCGGGATATCCGAGGCGACGAACATCTCCCCTTCCCCCAGCCCGATCACCACCCCGCCCGCATTGCCGATGCGCACCGCGATCAGACGGTCCGGATGATCCGCCGAAAGCACCACGATCGCATGGGCGCCCCGGAGAGCCCGGAAGGCGTGGCGGGCGGCCGTCTCCAGATCCGCGCCCCCCCGGAGGTAGTCTTCGATCAGATGGGCGATCACCTCGGTGTCCGTTTCCGAAGTGAAACGATGGCCGCGGGATTCCAGCTGCTGGCGTAGCTCGGCGAAATTCTCCACGATCCCGTTGTGGATCACCGCGATGCGCCCGGTGCAATCCCGATGGGGATGGGCGTTATGATCCGCCGGGGCACCGTGGGTGGCCCAGCGGGTATGACCCATCCCGATGGGTCCGGAGGCCGGCTCCGCCTCCAGCAGGTCGATCAGCTCCCGGATCTTCCCGGCGCGCCGCCGGATCTCCAGACGGCCGTCCCGAACCACCACCAGTCCGGCGGAGTCATAGCCGCGATACTCCAGGCGTCTCAGGCCCTCGATCAGGATGGGCACCGCATCCCGATCCCCCACATAGCCAACAATCCCGCACATGGAAAACCTCCTGATGTTCTGATGCAGGTTCTGGAGATCCAAATCGAATGGTCACCCGCTCCGCGGACCCGGACAACGATCCACAGCCCGCATTCGGGAACACCCGAACCACAGCCCCTGCGCGATGGATTCCCTGGGAACACAGGAGCGGACGCTGTCCCCGAGCATCCTGGCTCTGGGGGATGTGGATGAGGCCGCCGCCGGCCGTTTTGTCCCACCGGTTGCCCGATGGTTTTGTCGGCCGGCTTCGATGGGGGGGAAGTGGGGACCGCGGCCAGGCCCCCGGCGGCATCCGCCGAACCCTCGATTTTCCCCGGCTGGCACCGGGTTAGCCCCGCGTATGCGGGGAACCGCCTCCCTCGTCACCCGCGAGGGATCCCTCACGGGCCAGGCGCTGGCTTCCCCCCACTTTCCCTTTCACATTCACAAGGCATCGCTGGACCTCCTTCGCAGGGATTTGAGCCCAGGGTTCGAGGTGAGGGGGGATGATGAAACCATCCGCCCCCCATCCGTTTAAGCCCCCTCCTCCAGGCCGCCGGGGCCAAGGATCTGGCGAAGGCAATCCAGGGCAGAAGGAAGGGGGTGCCTCCACAGCCACTCCACCTCGATCCAGAATCCGGGAACGGCGGTCGAGACCCGGCGGCCCTCCGAGATCCCGCCCACCCGATATCCTGGATGATCCGCTCGGTGGATCAGCACCTCCCGTCGCTCGGGATCCACCGCCCCGTATTCCTTCACTTCCCTCCTGATAAACGCGAGCCTTCTCCTCCCGATCATAACGCCATGTCCCCGGCGAGCTGACCTCGATTACCCAATCTGCCGGACCATCCACCCACTCCTCCCGGATGCCCGAACGGCGATCCCGATGGATGAAAAACAGATCCGGTTCTTTCGCGGCTCCAGGCCTCAACCGCAGGACCGCCGGCCCGTTCAAGACCTCACCCAGCCCTCGCGCTTCCACGTATCCTTTCAACAGGAAGGTTAAAAAGCCGACCCGCCGTTGATGGTGCAGCGTTGCAGGCGAATGCACAGTCACCTCCCCATCTTCAAACTCCCAGATCCGATCCTCAGGGGCCTCCTGAAAGTAACGTTCCTCGGTCCACCCGCTCAGGCGCAGGAGGAACGTCCCCTCGATCTCCTCACCGGCATCGGTCATCACGCGAACCCGCATCTCGTTCTCCCTATATGCGCTCCCCCACGGGCTCCGGCCAGTCCAGGAACATCGCCTCCAGAGCCAGCCGCACGTTGGCATTCCGCTGCAACGCCAGCCATGCGCGACGGGTCGCCTCCAGCGCGGCCCGCGCCCCGGTTAACCCGATCCGCCTGGACACTTCCTGCAAGGCCGGGCGATCCTCCTCATGGATGAGGGGGAGATCCGCGCCGCTGGCCAGGATCAGGGCATCCCGCCACCATGCCATAGCGGTTTCCAGGAAGGCGGAACGCATCTCCTCGTCTTCATCCGCCATCGCCTCGGCAAAAGCAAAACGCTCGGCACGCCCCTGGGTGAGCAGCTGGTGGATCTGCCGGATCCGCTCCTCATACGCCGACAGGACCTCCGGATCCTGCGCGGCCTGCACCGCCCACCCGATCCGCCCCCCCGACAGTCGAGCCAGGCGATCCGCCAGGTCCGGCGCCAGACCCCATCGCTCCTGGAGCGCCTGGCGAACCACCGGGACCGGGAGGGGGTCCAGCGGGAAAACCTGGCAGCGGGAGACCACGGTGGGCGGCAGGGACTCCGGGGAGGGCGCGATGAGCATCAACACCGCATAGGAGGGCGGCTCCTCCAGCGTCTTGAGCAGGGCGTTGGCTGCCTCGGTCGTCATCTCCTGGGCCTGATCGAACACCAGGATCCGGTAGGGCCCCTCCACGGGCGTGTGGGCGAGGAGCCGCTGGGCCTCCCGCACCTGATCGATCTTCAGGCTGCTCCCCTCCGGGGCGATGAGGAACGCGTCGGGATGATGACCGGCCTGCATCCGCCGGCAGGACCGGCACGAGCCGCATGGGGGGTCGTCTTCCTGGCATAACAGCGCCATCCCCCACGTCCAGGCCAGGGTTCGCCGCCCCACCTGCGGCGGTCCCGCAAACAGATACGCGTGGGCGATCCGTCCCTCCGCCCGCTGGCGCTCCAGTCGCCCGATCACTGACGGATGGCCTACCACCCAACGAGCCAGCGTCATAAACCCCTCGATTTCCCTTTTATCCCCCACAGAAGGGCTTTCAGATACTCCAGAACCTCAATGGTCTGTTCCCGGGTGAGCGCAGGAAAATCCTCCGGAAACCCAACAAACTGCCTACAGAGAAGGAGCCTCCCCCAGCCCCAGACGCCGGCGAACAAAAGCCCGAACCTGCGTCGCCGCCTGGAATGCCCGACGTGCCTCCTCTCGATCCGCCGCCTCACCCGGATAGCGATATCGCACCGCATATCGATCCAGCAGAATCAGCAGATCTCTCAAAAACTCGAAGCCGGGTCGACACGGACGCAAAGCTGAAGCAGTTCAATTAAATGATGTGTCTTGGGAAAGTAAACTTCATGCTCTTGAAGAAAAGCCTTCAGGTATTTTTCAGCGGTTTACTGAGCATGAAAGCAGACCGCATCATAGTTCGGGTGTCGCCGCGCCCGGAGCTCTCGCGCACTGGTTCTCCAATCCCCCTCCGCTTTCGCAATCCACTCCCGCGTGAGCTCGTTCATAAAGTATCTTCCCCTTATTTACAATATCTATGAGCATAAAATCGCACATTTTAATCATTTTTAAAAAATTATCGGGCTTATAAACGATCAAATCTATCGGAAAACTGCATCGAACATGCCGGCATATTTCGACGGCCTGATCTACTTCTTTCAATGGCGTATCCATCACCACCAGCAAATCCACATCACTCTCGGGTCCGGGCTCCCCATAGGCATAGGACCCGAATAAAATGACCGATTGTGGATGGAATTGCTCCACAATTTGCTGAACAATTTCGTAAATTTCTTCAATATTGGCCTTTCGATTTATGCTCATTATAATTAGCTCCAATTTTCCGGTTTCAATTTGAGAAAACTTGAATCCGGGAAGTGGGGAGGTGCGACCGGATGGCCGCACCTCCCTGACCTTTCAACCCTAACCTAAAAGGCGGGGCCGCCCAGGAGGCGTTCGATCTCCTCTTTGTGCCGGGTTTCGTCCTCAGCGAACATCTCCAGGGTGGCCTTCAGGCCGATGTCCCCGACTGCCTCGGCCTGGGCCGCCCGCTCCCGATAGCCGGCGATCGCCTCGAGCTCGAATTTGAGGGAATCCTCCAGCACGCCCCGCCAGTCGGAGACCTCCGTGGGCGCCTGCGGCTGGACCCGGGGGGTCCCGCCCAGGGCGACGATCTTGTCGGCCAGATACATGGCGTGCTTGACCTCGTCCATGACCTCCTTCTGGAGGAGCTCCCGGACCTCGTGGCCGGCCAGGCCCTTGAGGACGCTGGCGTGGCGGATGTAGCGGATGATGGTGTTGAGCTCGGCGTTGAGATCCCGGTTCAGCCCTTCGATGAGCTGCGTCAGCTTCTCATCCATGGTGACCTCCCCTTTGCTGAGAATGGAGAAAGCCTATGCGGCCTCCTGAAGGATCCGCCGCAATACCGCCGGGAGGATCCCCCCATGCCGGTAGTATTCCACCTCCACCGGCGTATCCAGGCGGGCGATGGCCGAGAAGACGACCTCCGTCCCATCGGCCCGTCGGGCCCGCACGGTCACCTCCTGCCGCGGCCGCAACCCGGCGGCGATCCCCTCGAGGTCGTAGACTTCGAAGCCGGTGAGGCCCAGGGTTTCCCGGTTCTCGCCGGGGCGGAACTGCAATGGCAGCACGCCCATCCCCACCAGATTGCTGCGGTGGATCCGCTCGAAGGACTCGGCCAGCACCGCCTTCACCCCCAGCAGCGCCGTGCCCTTGGCCGCCCAATCCCGGGAGGAGCCGCTCCCGTATTCCTTGCCGGCGATGATGATGAGCGGGATGCCGGCCTCCTGATACCGCATCGCGGCCTCATAGATCGTCATCTTCTCCCCGGTGGGGTGGTAAACCGTGTAGCCGCCCTCCGTCCCCGGCACCAGCATGTTCTTTAAACGGATGTTGGCGAAGGTGCCGCGGATCATCACCTCGTGGTTGCCCCGTCGCGCGCCGTAGGTGTTGAAGTCGGCGGGTGGAACCCCCCGGGAGATCAGATACTGCCCGGCCGGGCTGTTGACCGCGATGCTGCCTGCGGGCGAGATGTGATCCGTCGTGATGGTATCGCCCAGCACCGCCAGGACCCGCGCCCCCCGGATGTCCTGCAGCGGCGGCGGCTCCAGGGAGAACTCCCGGAAGAACGGCGGCTCCTGGATGTAGGTGGAATCCGGATCCCACTCGTAGAGATCCCCCTCCGGGACGGGGAGGCTCCGCCACCGCTCATCCCCTTCGAAGACGCGGGCATAGCGGGCCCGGAACATCTCCGGGTCCAGGCTCTCGCGGATCGTCCGCTGGATCTCCTCCTGGGAGGGCCAGATGTCCCGCAGGAAAACCGGCTGGCCGTTGGGGTCATATCCCAGGGGCTCGCGTTCGAAATCGATATCGATGCGGCCAGCCAGGGCATAGGCCACCACCAGCATTGGAGAGGCCAGATAGTTCGCGCGCACCAGCGGATGGATGCGGGCCTCAAAGTTGCGGTTGCCGCTCAGGACGGCGACGACCACCAGGTTATGCTCCCGGATCGCTTTGGCGATGGGCTCCGGGAGCGGGCCGCTGTTGCCGATGCAGGTGGTGCAACCGAAGCCCACCAGGTGGAAGCGCAGGGCCTCCAGATACGGCATCAGGTTGGCCCGGCGCAGATAATCCACCACCACCGGCGAGCCGGGAGCCAGGCTGGTCTTCACGTAGGGCTTCACCGTCAGCCCCCGCTTCACCGCGTTGCGGGCCAGCAGCCCCGCGCCGATCATCACGGAGGGGTTGGAGGTGTTCGTGCAGGAAGTGATGGCCGCGATGACCACGGATCCATGCCCCAGGGCCACCATCTGACCATCCAGGCTGACCCAGGGGGCCGGCGTGGAAGGGGCGGCTGTCGCTGCCGGCGCCGGCGCGGCTGCGCCTCCCTCCCCCTCCAGCCGGCCGACCGCCGGAGCGTTCGTGGGATTCGAGGCGGGCAGCATCGAGGCGATGTTCTCCCAGAACTGGCGCTTCACCTCCCGCAGAGGCACCCGGTCATGGGGGCGGCGCGGCCCGGCCAGGGTGGGCTCAATGGTCCCCAGGTCCAGCTCCAGCACATCGGTGTATACAGGATCCGGACCCTGGCCATCGTAAAAGAGGCCCTGGGCTTTCGTGTAGCGCTCCACCAGATCCACCAGCTCCGGATCCCGGCCGGTGCCCCGCAGATAGGCCAGCGTCTCATCGTCGACCGGGAAGAATCCGCAGGTCGCCCCATACTCCGGGGCCATGTTGGCGATGGTCGCCCGATCCGGAAGGCTGAGGCTTCGCAGGCCCGGCCCGAAGAACTCTACGAACTTATCCACCACCCCCCGCTTGCGGAGGAGCTGGGTGACGGTGAGGACCAGGTCGGTGGCGGTGGCGCCCTCGGGGAGCCGGCCCGTCAGGCGGACGCCGATCACCTCGGGGATGCGCATATAGTAAGGCTGGCCCAGCATCACTGCTTCGGCCTCGATGCCGCCCACGCCCCAGCCCAGCACCCCCAGGGCGTTGATCATCGTGGTATGGGAATCCGTGCCCACCAGGGTATCCGGGAAGGCCACCGCCTCCCCATTTACCTCCCGGGTCTGGACCACCTTCGCCAGGTATTCCAGGTTCACCTGGTGGACGATGCCGGTGCCGGGAGGGACCACGCGAAAGTTCCGGAAGGCCTTCTGGGCCCAGCGCAGCAGCGCATAGCGCTCCCGGTTGCGTTCGAAC